>DAIDIF010000056.1 GCA_027451805.1 Acidobacteriota bacterium | reverse complement strand
CTGCGGCAGGGCGAGTTCGAGCAGGTGCAGACGGCGATGCGCGAACAATTGGGCTTGCCGGTGACGGGAGTGGACGCAGGGGCGGAGTTTCTGGGGGCGCTGAGCGGGGTGACGGACCCGGAACAGAAGCGCAAGACCATCGGGCGGGTCTTCATCGAGGTCTTTGAGCGGGAAGCGACCCGGCTGGAGCAGCTGCATGGGCCGGTGGCGTTCCTGGTGCAGGGCACGCTCTACCCGGACGTGATCGAATCGGTATCGGTGGCGGGGCCGGCGGCGGTGATCAAGAGCCATCACAACGTGGGCGGGCTGCCGGAGCGGATGCGGCTGAAGCTGATCGAGCCGCTGCGCGAGCTGTTCAAGGACGAGGTGCGGCGAGTAGGGGCCGATCTGGGCTTGAGCCCGGAGCTGCTGCAACGGCACCCGTTCCCGGGGCCGGGACTGGCGGTGCGGATCTTGGGCGAGGTGACGCCGGAGAAGGTGGCGCTGCTGCAGGAGGCGGATGCGGTGGTGCAGCAGGAGATCCAGCGCGCCGGGCTTTATCCCGAGCTCTGGCAAGTGTTTGCGGTGCTGTTGCCGGTGCGGACGGTGGGCGTGATGGGCGACCAGCGCACCTATGGACTTACCTGCGCCCTACGGGCGGTGCGCTCGGAGGATGGCATGACCGCCGACTGGGCGCGGCTGCCGTATGAAGTGCTGGAGGCGATTTCCAACCGTATCGTCAACGAAGTGCAGGGGATTAACCGGGTGGTGTACGACATCAGTTCGAAGCCGCCGGCGACGATTGAGTGGGAGTGAAGCCCTCTCCGATCGCCCAGGGGTGGCTCGCGGGGGTGAGGCGGGGCTGGTTCCTGTATCCTGATTGAGGCGAGGAAAAAATTCCCCTTCCCGAAACGCAGCAGCTATGAGCGACGTCGGAGAAGACATGGAAGCGGTGTTGCCGGGCCTTGGCGTCGTTGGGGCCAGCACTACCTCGGCTCCGGACGCGGAAGCCCAGTTCGCCCTGATGCGCCGGTGCCAGCGGCGCGAGGAAGGGGCGTTCGAGGAGCTGGTGCGGCGCTTTCATCCGCGCGTGTTCTCGGTCATTCGCGGCATTTTGCGCAATTCGAACGACTGCGACGACATTGCCCAGCAGGTTTTCGCGAAGGTCTTCTTCGCGCTGGACAAATTCAACTTTCAGTCCGCCGTTGCCACCTGGATCTACAAGATCACCGTCAACGAGTGCTACGACCACCTGCGCAAGCAGAAGGTGCGGCGGGCGACGATTCTGGCCGACCTGTCGGAAGAAGAATCGGCGTGGATCGAGAACCTCGACGTCGCCGGCCTGGCGGGGGTGGCGGGGCTGGAGCGGCAAGTGGAGATGCGCGAGCTGGCGGGCAAGCTGCTGGCCCGACTCAGCCCGGAAGACCGCGTGCTGCTGGTGCTGAAGGAGGTTGAAGGCTACTCGGTGCGGGAAGTGGCGCAGATTCTGAGTCTGAATGAAAACACGGTCAAGGTGAGGCTTTTCCGCGCCCGGCAGGCTCTGCTGGCCGCACTGGCGCGCAAGCGCATTTAGGGATCGTCAAGGGAACCGGTCATGTCCAAGTGTCGAGAATTCGTTTGGGGTATGGAGGAGTACCTGGCCCAGCATCCGGGGCCGGATCCGCAACTGCCCAGCCGCCTGGAACCGCATGTACGCCGCTGCGGCGCCTGCAGCGCGGGCTGGGAGCGCGCGGTGCGCAGCCGCCAGTTGCTGGCCGGGCTGCGGGTCGAGGGTGAACCGCCGGCCGAGCCTTATTTTCTGGCGCGGGTGGCGGCGCGCATTGAAGCAGAGGAGCGCCGCCGGGCGCGATCGCGGCTGCTGGGACGGCCGGTGCGCTGGCGCGATGTCGCGCTCGCGGGCACGCTGTTCGCCGCCACGCTGTGCACGTTCGTCTACGGCGTGCGGCGCACGGAACGCCGGAATGCTGACGAGGCGATTGTGCTGGACGTGCCGCACCTCAACCCGAATCATCCCGCCGCTTCGCACGTCAAACCCAAGCTTGCGGATGTGATGCTCAACCTGATGAATCCGTGAAGAGGGAATGGCGATGAACTCCGAACGGCGGGCGGTGACGTACGTAGGGTTGATCTTCGTAAGCGGGCTCCTGCTGGGGGCAACGGCGATGAACTTCGTCGAGCACTACGTGCTCCACGCCGAGACGGCAAGCGAATACGACATTCGCGAGCATCGCGAGGTGGCGAAGGACATGGCCAAGCTGCTGAACCTAAGCAGCCAGCAACGGCAGCAGGTGGACACCATCCTGCAGCAAACCGTGGGCCAGTACCAGCAACTGGAACAGCGTCTGGCGCCGCAGTTCGACCAGTTGCGGCAGCGCGACCGGGCCCGGCTGCGCTCCATCCTGACGCCTGGCCAGCGGGTGAAGTTTGACCAGATCGTAGCGCGGGTGGACGCCAAGTACCCGTTGAACGAGCGACCGGCGGTGCTGTCTCCGGTGCCCTGCGAGAAACCGACGAAGGCTACGGCGCAGCGTTAGGGGGGCGCGACGGCGGCGTTCGGCGGCGGTCGCGCATACGACATAATACCCATTATCAGACGTTGTGTCCGCCCGAAGCGCAACCCGGCAGGGCGCGGCTAGGCGGCCAGCTTGCGGCCAGTCGCGGCGGTTTCACCCTTGATCTCGATCCGGCGCGGCAGCGCCTTTTCGCTGAGCGGGGCCGATATCTCGAGCACGCCATTGTTGAAGTTGGCCTCGATCTTCTCGGCTTGCACGCCCTCGGGCAATGGGACCACGCGCTCAAAGGCGCCGTAGGCGAACTCGCGCTGGAAGCTGCGCTCGTCCGGAGGGGTAATCTCCTGCTTGCGTTCGCCGCTGATGCTGAGCTCGTTGCCGTGGGCCTGGATGTTGACATCGCCCGGCTTCACGCCGGGCAGCGCGAGGCGGACGATGAACTTGTTCTGATCAATGTAGCTCTCGACCGGGGGCATCCAGGCGAAGCTGGCGGCGCCGGGGCCGGTCCAGCGCTCGAGGAACGGACCGGTAAACATTCGGTTGAACAAATCGTCGAAATTGCGCCGCAGGTCAAAGACATCGGCGCTGTAGGGATCGCGGCGGATGAGCGAACGGGGTGCCATGAGATAAAACCCTCCTGTCTGGGATGGAGGCGCGGGAGGGAGCAAGGGTGGCCCCGGGGCGCCGGGGAGCTTGCGATTTCTTACGGTGCGGTGAGGGCGAGCAACTGTTCGCGCAGGAGGGGCTGGAGGCGGCGATGATTGATCAGCATCTCGATCTCCTCGCCCAGATGAAGCTCGCGCTCGCCGGGGCCGGGCACGGTGGCGGCCTCGTCCATGTCGCAGCCGGGCTCCAAGGCGGCGGATTGGCCGTCGGCGCCTTCGGCGAGCACCTGGATCTCGCGTCCGGCGAAGGCAGAGCGCAGGGGATCGAGCAAGCCGCCGAAGAGCAGGCGCACCAGCGCCTGCGCCTGCTGGCGAGAGGCGGGTGACTGCAGCCGCCGGGCCCATTCGACGCCCTCCGCCCAGAGCAGTTGCATGTACGAGAAGTAGACGTCGCCGAAGCCGGCGAGGCGCACGCGGAAGCGCGCCCAATAAAGGAGCTCGTCGGGCAGGCAGTTGACCAGGTCGAGCTCCACCGCCTCCAGGTCGAGATCCTCGAGCCGATGGGGAAACATGACCGGGGGCGGGGGCGGCGGGCCGGCGCCGGGGGCGCCGTTGGGGAAGAGGGAGCGGTAGACGGCGCCGCGCAGCTCCAGCGGCCAGGCGAGGTAGGCGAGCAGCCTTCCCTGCCCCGCGCCGCCGTTGCCGGCGCCGGGTTCGACCCAAGAGGGAGCGAGCGCGATGGCATCGAAGAGCTGGCGCAGGGGAGGGTTTTTGAGCTTGTTGCGCAGCAGGATCAGGTTGTCCTCGCTGGCGGTCATGGGGCCGATCTGAAATTCAATCTCGCCGCCCGCCTCCTGCACGGCCACCCAATGATTGCGGCAGCGCTCGCCCAAGCCGCAAATGGGGCACTCAGCCATGCAGGCGATTGTAGCAAGGCTCATGCGCCGGGCGGAGCGGCGGGCCGCGTGCGGCGGCGTCGCCCCTCCCGGTAGGTTCGGGGCCCGGCCGCTCAGCGCTGGAGGGCGAGGAGGGCGACGGCGAGAAAGATGAGGGCGACGCCGAGCCACTGCCGGCGGCCGAGGCGCTCGCGCAAAAACAACACCGCGAGCACCAGCGTCCAGACGCTGAACAGGCCGCTGAGGGCAGAATCCACGGAGACGGGCAGGTGGCGGGCGCCGGCGGCATAGAGCAGGTAGGCGGCGCTGTCGAGCAGGCCGGTGGCCCAGAGCCAGCCGGAGCGGAAGAGGCCGCGCGGCAGGCGGTAGCCGAACAGGAGCGGCGCCGCCAGCAGCGCGGCGCCCACCAGGCGGAAGATGAGCACCGGGGCGGCGGCAGAGTTGGCGTGGGCGGAGGCGGCGAGGGCGTAGAAGACCGTACCGAAGGTGAGGGCGCTGGCGACGGCGGCGGGCAAGGCAAAGCGGGCGGCGGGCGCGGGTTGATCCTGGGCGGCGCCGAAGCTGGCGAGCAGCGTGCCGGCGATGACGCCGGCGACCGCCAGGCCCATGCCGAGGCCGAGACGCTCGCCGGCGAACAGGAACGCGAGGAACGCGGACACCACCGGATAGGCGGCGGTGATGGGCGAGACCAGCGCCAGCGGACCGTGCTCGAGGGCGTAGTAAAAGAAGACACCGCCGATGGCGTTGCCCACCGCCATCACGGCCAGAGCGGGCAGGTGGGGCGCCTGGACGGCGAAGGTGCCGGCCGCCCAGGCGAGGCTCAACGCCAACGCCCCCACGGCATTCATGCCCCACACGGTGGGCCAGAAGCCGAAGCGGTTGGAGGTCTTCTTGGCGCAGAAGTCGGCGGTCCCCCACGCCAGCGCGGCGCCCAGGCCCCATGCAAGGGCAAGGTTCATGTTGACGGCCTTGTCGAAGGGGATGGCGGCTTCATCTTGGCTTCAGATTGGCTAGTTTAGACTAGGGCCATGGTCGACTCTTTCCTTTCCGGCACCGGGGTTTTGGACACGCCGCCGGCGGTCCCGATTCGCGCTCCCCGCGGCCGCCAACTGCGGTGCCGGGGCTGGGCGCAGGAGGCCGCGCTGCGGATGCTGATGAACAACCTCGATCCCGAGGTGGGCGAGCGGCCGCAGGACCTGGTGGTGTACGGCGGGAGGGGGAAGGCGGCGCGGAATTGGGCCTGCTACCACGCCATCGTGGCGGAGCTGGAGAAGCTGGGCGATGAGGAGACGCTGCTGATCCAATCGGGCAAGCCGGTGGGGGTGTTTCCGACGCACAGTTACGCGCCGCGGGTGCTGATCGCCAACTCCAACCTGGTGGGCCACTGGGCCAACTGGGCGACGTTCGACGAGTTGGAGCGCAAGGGGTTGATGATGTATGGGCAGATGACGGCTGGGAGCTGGATTTACATCGGCTCGCAGGGGATTCTGCAGGGCACGTTCGAGACGTTCGCGGCGGCGGCGCGGCAGCACTTCGGCGGCTCGCTGGCGGGCAAGCTGGTGGTGAGCGGGGGATTGGGAGGCATGGGGGGCGCGCAGCCGCTGGCGGCGACGCTGAACGGGGCGGTCTTTCTGGGGGTGGAGGTAGACCCGGAGCACATCCAGCGGCGGGTGCGGAGCGGCTACTGCGACATCCAGGTGAACGACCTGGACGAGGCGCTGCGGATCGCCAAGAACGCGGTGCGCAAGCGCGAGGCGGTCTCGATCGGGCTGGTGGGCAACTGCGCCGAGGTGCTGCCCGAGCTGGCGCGGCGGGGGGTGGTGCCGGACCTGCTGACCGACCAGACCAGCGCGCACGACCCGCTCTACGGCTACGTGCCGGCGGGGCTGACGCTGGCGCAGGCGGCGGAGCTGCGGCGGACGCGGCCGGAGGAGTGCCGGGAGCGCGCGCTGGACTCGATCGCGGCCCACGTCGAGGCGATGCTGGCGCTGCGGGAGGCGGGGGCAGTGGTGTTCGACTACGGCAACAACATCCGCGCGGCGGCGTTCCAGCGCGGCGTGACGCATGCCTTCGATTTCCCCGGCTTTGTGCCGGCGTACGTGCGGCCGCTGTTTTGCGAGGGCCGGGGGCCGTTCCGCTGGGCGGCGCTGAGCGGGGAGGCGAGCGACATCCACGCCACCGACGAGCTGGTGCTGCGGCTGTTTCCGGAGAACGAGGTGCTGCGGCGGTGGATCACGCTGGCGCGCAAGCACGTGCGCTTCCAGGGGCTGCCGGCGCGGATCTGCTGGCTGGGGTACGGCGAGCGGGCGCGCTTCGGGCTGGCGATCAACGAGATGGTGCACCGCGGCGAGTTGCAGGCGCCGATCGTGATGGGGCGCGACCACCTCGACTGCGGCTCGGTGGCCTCGCCCTACCGCGAGACCGAGGCGATGGCGGACGGCAGCGACGCGGTGGCGGACTGGCCGCTGCTCAACGCCCTGCTCAACACCGCGTCAGGCGCGAGTTGGGTGTCGATCCACAACGGCGGGGGGGTGGGCATCGGCTACGCGCTGCACGCCGGGCAGGTGACGGTGGCCGACGGCAGCGAGGCGATGGCGCGGCGGATCGAGCGGGTCTTGAACAACGACCCCGGCATCGGCGTCGCCCGCCACGCCGACGCGGGCTATGCCGCGGCGCAGGCGTGCGCGCGGCAGCACGGGATCGCGGTGCCGATGGCGGGCGAAGGCGGAGCGGCGCGCTAGCGTGGCGCTGCTGTTCACGCACGCGGCGCAGTTGCTGACGCTGGGCGGGCCCGATCGCGCGCGCCGGGGGGCGGAGATGGGGGAGCTGGGCCTGGTGCGCGACGGCGCGCTGCTGACCGCGGGCGACCGCATCCTGCGCGCCGGGCCCACCGACCAGGTGGCGCGCGGGCTGCCGGAGCATTTGGGGGCGATCGAGGAGATCGACTGCCGGGGGCGGCTGCTGGCGCCGGGGTTTTGCGACTCCCACACCCACCTGGTGTACGCCGCGCCGCGGCTGGAGGATTACGAGCGGCGGGTGGCGGGGGCGAGCTACGCGGAGCTGGCG
>DAIDIF010000055.1 GCA_027451805.1 Acidobacteriota bacterium | reverse complement strand
CGCCAGCCCCGCCATCGCGTCCTTGGCGTAGCACACCGTCCCGCCATACTCGGGCGCGATCCGGGTGCGGGTGAACTTGTCCGACAAGGCCGCCCCGCCCACCAGCAGCGGCACCGCGACGCCGGCCTCGCGCAGGTCGCCCGCGGTAATCGCCATCTGCCCGGCGCTCTTGACCAGCAGGCCCGAGAGCCCCAGCGCATCCGGCCGGTGCTCGGCGCAGGCGGCGATGAGCTGCTCCGGCGGCACCTTGATCCCCAAATTCACCACCCGGTAGCCGTTGTTCGAGAAGATGATCTCCACCAGGTTTTTGCCGATGTCGTGCACGTCGCCCTTCACCGTCGCCAGCACCACCCGCCCCTTGGTGGCGCTCTCCGACTTCTCCATGAATTGCTCGAGGTGCGACACCGCCGCCTTCATCGCCTCCGCCGATTGCAGCACCTCGGCCACGATCAGCTCGTTGGCGTTGAACAGCCGCCCGACTTCGGCCATGCCCGCCATCAGCGGCCCGTTGATGATCTCCAGCGGCGCGGCCGGCTGCTTGCGCTTCTCCTCCAGATCCTCGATCAGCCCGTCCTTGGTGCCCTCGATGATGTAGCCGGCGAGGCGTTCATCCAGCGGCGGCCGCGCCGCGGCCGTCTTGACGGCCTTGCGCGCGCGGAAATGCTCGGCGATCCTGGCGATGTGGTGCTGGTTGATCGCCGCCCGCTCCGGCTTCGTCTGCGCCCGCCAGTCCTCCGGCGCCGCCATCCCCGCCGGCGGCGTGTTGAACAGCAGCGCCTCCGCCAGCCGCCGCTCATGCTCCGGAATGGAAGCGAAACGCTCCAGCTTTTCCGCGTTCACGATCGCCAGGTCCAGCCCCGCCTTGGTACAGTGGTAGAGGAAGACCGAGTTCACCACCTCCCGCGCCGCCGCCGGCAGCCCGAACGAGACATTCGAGATCCCCAGAATCGTCTTCACATCCGGAATCGCCTGCTGAATCGCCCGCAGCCCCTCGATCGTCTCCACCGCGCCGCCGATGTAGTTCTCGTCCCCGGTGGCGCAGGGAAACACCAGCGGGTCGATCACGATGTCGTGCGCCGGAATGCCGTACTTTTCCGTCAGCAGCTCGACCGAGCGCTGCGCCACCGCCAGCTTGCGCTCGCGCGTGAACGCCTGCGCCTGCTCCTGGTCCTCGTCAATGCAGCCCACCACCAGCGCCGCGCCGTAGCGCCGCGCCAGCGGGCACACCCGCTCGAACTTCTCCTCGCCGTCCTCCAGGTTGACCGAGTTCAGCAGCCCCTTGCCCTGGCAGTAGGTCAGCGCCAGCTCCAGCGCGCGCGGGTCGGTGGTGTCAATCATCACCGGCGCTTTGATCTTGCGGATCAGCTTTTCGTAGAACAAGGGGACGTCGGCCAGCTCGTCCCGCTCCGTGCTCTGCAGGCAGACGTCGAGGATGTGCGCCCCGTTGCGCACCTGCCGCCGCGCAATCTCGCTCGCCTCCTCCCACTGTTCGGCGGCCACCAATTTGGCGAACAGGCGCGAGCCGACCACGTTGGTACGCTCGCCCACGATCAGCGGCCGCGTCGCGGGCTCCGCCTCGATCGTCTCGATCCCGCTGAACACCGTCCGGTGCGTCGGCGGCTGCGGCCGCCGCGGCGCTGCCCCCGCCGCCATCGCCGCCAGCGCCGCGATATGCGCCGGCGTGGTGCCGCAGCAGCCGCCGATGATGTTCACCCAGCCGTGCTGCACGAACTTGTGCAACTGCCGCGCCAGCGACTCTGGCGTCTCCAGGTACTTGCCCTCTTCGTTGGGCAGCCCGGCGTTGGGATAGCAGGAGAGATAGCGGTGGCTGAGCGTGTGCAGGGTGCGGATGTGGTCGGTCATGAACTCCGGCCCGGTGGCGCAGTTCAGCCCGATCGAGAGCAACTCGGCGTGCTCCAGCGAGACCCACAGCGCCTCCGCCGTCTGCCCCGCCAGCATCGTCCCCATCGGCTCGATCGTGCCCGACACCATCACCGGCGGCTTCCGCCCCAGCGCCTGCGCCGCCTCGTCAATCCCCAGCAGCGCGGCCTTGATGTTGCGCGTGTCCTGGCAGGTTTCCACCAGCAGCACGTCGGCTCCGCCCTCCAACAGCCCTTCCGCCTGCTCGCGGAAGGCGTCGCGCAGCGCCGGAAACGTGATCCCGCCGGTGACCGTGATCGCGCGCGTGGTCGGCCCCATCGAGCCCGCCACCCAGCGCGGCCGCCCGTCCACGGCCGCTTCGTCCGCCGCCTGCCGCGCCAGCTCCGCCGCCCGCCGGTTCAGTTCCCGCGCCTGGTCCGCCAACCCGTACTCCGCCAGCACGATCCGCGTGCTGCCGAACGAGTTGGTCTCCACCATGTCGGCGCCCGCGGCGAAATACGCCCGATGCACGTCCAGGATCACGTCCGGCCGCGTCGCGACCAGGTTTTCGTTGCAGCCCTCGAGATCGGCCCCGCCGAAATCGTCCGCCGTCAGATGCCGCTGCTGCAGCATGGTCCCCATGGCGCCGTCGAGCACCAGAATGCGTTCTTCCAGCGCCCGGTAGAGCGCCTGTCGCCGTTCTTCCGCGTTGTGGGCCATGAATGCCTAGTTTATCGTGTGCTAGCGCTGCGCCAGCCGCGCCAGGTCCTCGTAAAACGCCGGGTAGGAGATGGCCGCGCACTCGGGGTCCTCGATCACGCTCTCGCCCTCCGCCCAGAGCGCCGCGATCGCGAACGCCATCGCGATGCGGTGGTCGTGGCCGCTGCGCAGGCGGGCTCCGTGCAGCTTCTGGCCGCCGGGGACGAACATGCCGTCGGCGCGTTCCTCGCAGCTCGCGCCCAGGGCGCGCAGGTTGTGCGCGATCGCCGCAATCCGGTCGCTTTCCTTCACCCGCAGCTCCGCCATGTCGCGGAACTCGATGCCGTCGCGCGTCCGCGTCGCCAGCACCGCCAGGATCGGCGCCTCGTCAATCAGCGCGACCGCCTCCGCGCCCGCGATGGTCGTGCCGCCGAGCGCCTTGGCGCCCGTCAGCCGCAGGCTGCCCGCCAGCTCGCCCGCCCGCTCCTCCAGCGTCAGCACCTGCGCCCGCGCCCCCAGCCGCGCCAGCACGTCCAGCAGCGCCGCCCGCTTCGGGTTGAGTGACACCTCCTCCACGGTCAGATCCGCGTCCGCGAACCCCGCCGCGGCGCAAAGGAAGAACGCCGCCGCGCTGGGATCGCCCGGCACGCGGTAGTTCTCCAGCGGCCGCAGCTTCTCCACCGGCCCGTGCAGCCGAATCTCGCCCTGGCCCAGCGCCTCCAGCGGCGCGCCCATGGCGTGCAGCAGGACTTCGGTGTGGTCCCGCGTCGGCAGCGCCTCCTGCACCCGGGTTTCGCCGCGCGCGTACAGCCCCGCCAGCAGGATCGCGCTCTTCACTTGCGCGCTCGCCATCGGCGGCGCGTAGGCGATGCCCTGCAGCCCCTCCGCCGCCGGCGTGAACCGCAGCGGCGGCGTGTCCCCCGCGGCCGCGGCGATCCGCGCCCCCATCCGCCCCAGCGGCTCCAGAATCCGCCGCATCGGCCGCCGGTTGAGCGAGGCGTCGCCGCCGATCGCGCTGGCGAACGGCTGCGCCGCCAGGATGCCGCTCAGCAGCCGCAGCGTCGTGCCCGAGTTGCCCGCATCCAGCGTCGCCGCCGGCGCCCGCAGCCCGTGCAGCCCCGCACCGGCGATCGCGACCGTGCCGTCGCTCTGCGCCTCGATCTCCACCCCCAGCGCCCGCAGGCAGGCCAGCGTGCTGTGGCAGTCCGCGCCGCTCGAGTAGTGGCTCAACTGCGAGCGCCCGTCGGCGATCGCCGCCAGCATGGCGCAGCGGTGCGAGATGGATTTGTCTCCCGGCGGCTGCACCGCTCCGCCCAGGCCGCGCGCCGGCGCAATGGTGATCTCAGGCATTCCGGTCGGTCGTCAAGTTGGCGGAGAGCGGGCTGTAAGCCGGATTCTGTGCCGCCGAAACTTGCGCTCCGGCGGCGGCAATCATTCCTCTGGGAAAGCCATTACTGGCTCCCTCAAGCAGCCTACCCGGGAGTGGATGCGGGCCGGGCCAGCCCTCCCTCCCCTATTTGGCCTTGCTCCACGTGGGGTTTGCCCTGCCTCCGCCGTCGCCGGCGGAGCGGTGCGCTCTTACCGCACCTTTTCACCCTTACCCCCGGCCGAAGCCGAAGGCGGTACATTTTCTGTGGCACTGTCCGTGAACCGGCTTTGTGAAGCCGGCCCCCTGGCCGTTAGCCAGCACGCCGCCCTATGGAGTCCGGACTTTCCTCGACCCAAGGCCTGCTTGCGCCCCCGGCCGCGATTGCCCGCCCGCTCCCCGC
>DAIDIF010000054.1 GCA_027451805.1 Acidobacteriota bacterium | reverse complement strand
TCCCTGCCGGTCACCATCGAGGTCGCCAACGGCGATATCACCATCCCCTCCTGGAACGCCCCTCTCGACCTGCGCAGCACCCGCGGCTCCATCACCGTCGCCCGCGTCCAGGGCGGCGTCACCATCGTCGCCGGCCACGACTCCGTCAGCCTCGACCGCATCCAGGGCGCGGTCACCATCTCCGGCGGCGGCGACGACATCGCCCTCTCCAACATCCAGGGCAAGGCCACCCTCGACGGCGAATTCACCGGTGCGCTCAACTTCCGCAAGCTGCCCGCCGGCCTCAGCTTCCACAGCCGCCGCACCGCGCTCGACATCGCCGCCCTGCCCGGCTCGCTGGTGGACGACCTCGACCAGATCGCCATCACCGATGCCGCCTCCGTCTCCCTCCGCACCCGCGACGAGCAGATCGAAATCCGCGACTTCACCGGCCCGCTCACCGTCCACGGCCGCAACCAGTCCATCCGGCTCGCCGCCTCCGTCCCCCCGTCGGCCGCCATCACCGCCACCAACCGCGACGCCGACATCACCCTCCTGCTCCCCGCCGCCAGCCGCTTCCACCTCGACGCCGCCGCCGACAACGGCGACGTCCAGAACGCCTTCGGTCCCGCCGCCCAGGCCCCCGCCCCGCGGGTCCGCCTCCGCACCACCAACGGCACCCTCGCCCTCCGCCCGGCGCCCGCCGGCCACTGAGTTTTGGATTCGGGGTATACTTTCCCGCGTAGTGTCCCCCTAAGGAGACTTTCTATGCGCGTCCGCTCACTCACTCTGACTGCGGCCTGCCTTGCCGCCGGCGTTACCCTGGCCGCCGCCCAGCACGGCCGCGATCACCACGCCGCCCGCGCCGTCGGCCAGCTTAGTTGCACCAACGCCAGCGGCACCATCACCGCCAGCGTCTACGGCTACGCGCTCGACGTGCAGCACTCGCTCAACATCGGCTCGCAATCCAGCGGCGCCGGCGCCGGCAAGGTCACCTTCAGCGAAACCGAGATGGACCTGGATCCGGCGGCCTACACCCAGCTCGTCACCTCCGCCGCCGCCGGCGCCCCTTTCGCCCGTTGCACCTTCGTCTCCGCCGACGGCAAGCTGACCGCCGCGTTCACCCTGGTGGCGTTCGACGACGTCAAGCTCGTCGGCGGCACCGCCGAGACCCCGCAGGAGGCGCACGTCTCCCGGCCCGTCACCCAGCTCACCTTCAGCTACGGCGCCCTGCGCGTCGACAACGGCGCCGGTTCCACCGGGTCCACCCCCACCACGGGCGGCTGGAACCGGGTCCAAAACACCGGCGGCGGGCTGTAGCCGGTCGCCGCCCGGCCGGGGTGCGGCGCCTTCGGGCGCCGCATCCGGCGCGCCGCAGCGCGCCTGCCGTTACCACCGCCGCCTCACTCACGGGAAAACTTTGCCCAGGGTCCGTGTTAGGTTCCCGATCGAATAGCCCAGGCCGAAGCGGAAGACGAATGGATCGCTGACGTCGGACAACCCGAAGGTCGGCTCGACGTGAAGCGACCAATGGGGCGAGAGCGCGTAGCTGAAGACCGGACCCAGATATTGCTGCTCCCGATGCCAGTCAAATCCAAAGTGCCCGGCATCGCCTAGGGCGCCCATCATTTCCAGACCGTAGCCCAGCCGGGCGGAGGAAAGAAGCCGCGGCGGCGGCATGCCTGCCGCGCCCATGCCCGCCATCGTGCCTATCCTCCGGGGCTGCCGGAAAACGCCCCAGACGTAGCCGAAGGCGTTGCTGTGCGGGGCCTGGAGCGCCGTCTCGCTGATGAAGTTGAAGGTCGCGTTGACCCGGCCCCAGTCGTGATACACGATGGCACGCTGTTCGAACGTGCGCGCCGGCGTTCGTCGCGCCAGGTCTAACCCACCCGTGAGATCCTCTCCGCCGAAGCCGCTGACCTCCATCTTGTAAAGCGCGGCTTGGTTGAGGTCCTCGAACTCGCCGTAGAGCGTGAAATGGAGCAGGCGGTCGCGGGGCAGGAGGCGAAAATAGGAGTTGAAGCGCACCCCGCCAAAGGTGACGGGCATGCCGAAGATCTTTTGTCCCTCCAGCATGAATCCGGCGGTCCAGCGCGGCGTGATGCCGTATTCCGCCATCCCCATCGCGGTATAAAAGTTTGGTCCCGTCCGCGCGCGCTGAAAATCCGGCAGAAACATCACCATCAGCGATCCCTTGGGGGCGGGATAGTTGATGGCCGTGAAATATGGATCCATCTGGCCGTACAGGCGCGTGCAGGCTGCAAGAAAGATGCCAAACAAAACCAACTGAGCTGGGCGAGTGATCCTCATCGGTGATGGGCCCCGTGCATGGCTGGGCGGATACCGCGACCGGCGATTCCGCAGGCGCTGCCGGAAAGGCGTGCGTCGGAGCGGCGCATGCGCCGCTCGCGAAGCGCCTCTCTAGAGATTCAGGGTTGCCGGGGCTAGATGCGGAGAGGATCAGCCCGCCCGGACAACAGCAACGGCGGCGGACGCAGGCTGGCGTGCCGGCCCGAAGCCCTCGGGCGGGCCGCCCCCGGCCCAGCTTCAGCCGCCAGAGATGCAAATGGAACGGGCGCTGAGGGCACGGCGGGCGCCGGGCGTTCGAATCGGGCCAAGTTCGGCGCGGAAACGCAGTCACCGTCCCCGCACTTGCGGCTCCCCGTCCCGCCATCGGGTGCTGCGGGCCGCAGCACCGCCCCCGTTGCCTGCGCCCCCGGCGCCAGCAACGCCAGCGCGCAGTTCACGGTGCAATTGGCCGCGCTGGCGGTGCCGCCGAGAACCGCGGCGCACAGTATCAAAACCCCGGCCGCACGTGGCGGCAGCCATCGCATGGCGTCAGTTTACCACGCCGCCGTTGCCTCGCCGCACGCGGCAGGTCCCGAGTCGCACCAGCTTGACCGGGGCGAGAGCGCAGGGACAGGGCTGCAAAACGCGGCAACGGGGAGACGCCCGGGGCGCCAGCGGGCGTCCGTGGCCGGGGATCGCAGCCCGGCCACAGCCCGACCAACGGGAGGGCGGCATGAGCAAACGGTGGCCGAGCCACCTTGCCAAATATGGTCACTGCGAGTATGCTTTTCGCGAGATATTGTTCGCGGAGGGTGTCATGCGCATTCACTCGCTCCTTTCCGTGGCGATGGGCTTAACCGTTCTTGCCGCTTCGGCCGCGGCGATTCCGCCCGGCCGGCGGGCCACGTCCCAACTCACCTGCGTCGGCGGCCGCGGCGGACTCAGCAGCAACGTGCTCAGTTTTACCCTCGACCTGCAGACGCCGGCGATGGCCGCCTCGACCGCCGGCGCCGGCAAGCCCACCGCCTTCAGCCAGGTCTCGGTGGTTCTTCCTGCCGTCCAGTTCATCGCGCTGGCGCAGGCCGCCTACCAGGGCGTGCCGTTCCGGACGTGCGATCTGACCCGCGGCAACCTGGACTTTTCGTTCAGCACCGTGCACGTGGACGACGTGCGTCTGGCGGCCACCCCCGGCTCCGACGTCGGTCTCGTGATCCAAGCCTCGCTTGACTTCGCCACGGTCAGCGTCACCGACGGCACCACGACCAGCGGCACCTTTACCACCGCGCCTCTCTGGTCGCAGGTCATCTTCGCGGCTACCGTGGCCACCGTCCCGATCTTCTAGCCCGCGGCGGCGCCATGCCGCCCCAGGCCCGCGGGCCCCGGGGCGACCGCCGTCACAACCGCGGGCGGTACGACGACGCAGCGCGCCGTGACGCGGCAACTTGGAGACGCCCGGAGC
The DNA here is from genome assembly GCA_027451805.1 of Acidobacteriota bacterium. GTDB lineage: Bacteria > Acidobacteriota > Terriglobia > Terriglobales > SCQP01 > SCQP01. Next base: position 1,051 of record DAIDIF010000054.1, on the reverse strand, counting down.
GCCAGCGGGCGTCCGTTGCCGGGGATCGAAGCACGGCCACAGCCCGACCAACGGGAGGGCGGCATGAGCAAACGGTGGCCGAGCCACCATCGCCCCGCCCGGAGCGTACTTAGCGCGCGTGCCGGTAAAACAGCTTCGTCAGCTCCGCCCACATCGTCCGCGCCCGCGCCGCATCCCCCGAGCGCGCCGCGTCCGTCGCGCACGTCGCCAGGTGGTTCTCGAGAATGAGCTGGCCCGCCCCGCGCAGCCCCTCGTGCACCGCCGAGATCTGCGTCATCACCTCGATGCAGTAGCGGTCGTCCTCGATCATCGCCCGCAGCCCGCGCACCTGCCCCTCGATCCGCCGCAGCCGCCGCCCCAGCGCCTGCTTGGTCGCCTCCGGCATGGCATGCGCCCGCTTCACAGCTTCACCCCCCGCAGCCGCAGCGAGTTCCCGATCACCGACACCGAGCTCAGCGCCATCGCCCCCGCCGCCCACACCGGGCTCAGGTCCCACCCCAGCCAGGGATGCAGCGCCCCCGCCGCCAGCGGTATCCCCAGCCCGTTGTAAAGAAACGCGAAGAACAGGTTCTCCCGGATGTTGCGCATCGTCGCCCGGCTCAGCCGCCGCGCCCGCGCCACCCCCGCCAGATCCCCGTGCAGCAGCGTGATCCCGGCGTTCTCCTTGGCCACGTCCGTGCCCGTGCCCATCGCGATCGCCACCTCCGCCCGCGCCAGCGCCGGCGCGTCGTTGATCCCGTCGCCCGCCATCGCCACTTTCCGCCCCGCCTGTTGCAGCTTCGCTACCGCCGCCGCCTTCGCCTGCGGCAGTACCTCCGCCTCGAACTCCGTGATGCCCAGCTCGCGCGCCACCGCCTCCGCCGCCCCGCGCCCGTCCCCGGTGAGCATCACGATCCGCAGCCCCTGCCGCTGCAGCTCCGCGATCATCGCCTTGGCCTCCGGCCGCACCCGGTCGGCGATCCCCACCGCCCCGGCCGCCGTTCCCTCCACGCTCACCCACACCAGCGTCTCGCCCGGTGCCGCCGCCAGCGCCGCCGCGCCCCCGCCCGCC
>DAIDIF010000053.1 GCA_027451805.1 Acidobacteriota bacterium | reverse complement strand
GACTTGGCCGCGCTCGCCCAGCCTACGGCTCCGGTACGCCGCCGGCGTTCGGCTTCAGCGCAACTCCGGCTCGGCTAACGCTGGTGCCAGCTCTCGAGGGCGTGGCATAGGGCGTGCGCCGAGCCGCGTCCGCCGCGTCCGCGGCCGCCGCGACCGCGGCCGCCGGGGCGGCGGAAGGGGGGCGTGGTGGCGAGGGTCGGCAGGCTCTCGTTGCCGTCCTTATCGACGGAGACGACGGCGATGATGTAGTTGTCGGGCGACTGCGGGATGGTGATGCCGTACATGGGCGGGCCGGCGGGAGCGGGGCCGCGCAGGAAGGGGAGGCGGATGGGCGGGGCGAACTTGGGCGGGGCGGGGATGCGGATGGTCCACTGCGGCGACGCGGTGGGGCGGAGCAGCACGCGGTAGGCGACCGCGCCCGGGACCGGAGTCCAGCGGATGGGGGTGCCGATCGCCTGGCCGCCGCGGAAGTAGACGTGGGCGGGCGGCAGCGGGGAGGAGGCGAGCGCAGCCAGGGTGAGCGCGTTGACACGGGCGGCGTTGGCGAGGTAGGTGGGGCTGACCCAGCGCGCGCGGTCGCCGAGGAGCACGCCCTGCGGGGTGACGCTGACCGGCAGGTGCTGGTGGTTGGCGTTCTCGTGGTACTCGGTAAAGCGCACGGCGGGATAGCCAGCGGCCTGGAAGGAAGCGCTGTCGCCGCCGCGCTCGAAGCGGTCGGGGCGGTACTCGAGCAGGACGTGGAAGCCGGGCAGGTACAGGCCGGCCACCTCGCTGGCGAAACGCGCCAGCTCGCGCGCCGGGGAATCGTCCTCCCAGGAATTGAAGATGATCTGGCGCAGCTGCTCGCGGCTGACGGCGGGGCTGATGGCCTGGCTGAAGACGCGCAGCACGTCGGTGTTGCGATGGCCGGGGGTCTGATCGCCGCCGACGATGTCATCGTTGAGCATGCCGGCGATGTCGAGGCCCGCCTGCTTATCCTTTTGCGCCTCGTAGTGGCTGCCGTAGAGACCCTCCTCCTCGCCCTCGACGGTGATGAACTCGATGGTGGCGGGGAAGTGATGCGACGCCAAGGCGCGGGCGGACTCGAGCGAGACGATGGTGCCGCTGGCGTCATCGTTGGCGCCGGGCGAGTCGAGCTTGAAGTCCGCCGGGATGGAATCGTAATGGCCGCTGACGAGGAAAATGCGCTTGTCGTTGGGGTTGGTGCCGGGCAGGGTGGCGATCACGTCGCCGATGGACTGGGGCGCGGGGATGCGCGGGCCCTTGGGCAGGTCGAAGGTATCGACGCGCACCTGCAGGCGGCCGCCGGTCGCGCGGGAGATGGCCTGAAACTGGCGCACGATCCAGGCGCGGGCGGGCACGATGCCGCGGGTGGCGGTGCTGACGGTGGTCGAACCGGGCGTGCCCTTGGGGCCGGGATGGTAATCGGAGAGGGTGGAGCGGGAGCCGAAGGCCACCAGGCGGTGATCCATCTGCTCGATCTGCGCCGGACGGATGGCGGCGACGATGGCGGCGGCGCGCGCCGTCACCCGGGGGCTCTGCGGCCGGGGGCGCGCGTGCAGCTCCTCGACGCGGATCACCGGCGCCTGGGGCGCGATTTGCGCCGCGCCTGCCACCGCCAAACCCAATGCCAATGCCGCTGCGCCTGCTGCAATCCGGATTTTTGCCATGCCGCCTCCCGCCCTGCCGCGAACCTGTGTATCTTAATCTTAGGAAGGCGTTGTGGCAACTCCGGAGGAGACATGGTGTACTGTCCCGCGTGCGAAGCCGACATGGACTTGGACGAAGAACAACTACAGGAGGGCGGCGTGGTGAGTTGCGGCGGATGTGGCGCCCAGTTCGAGATTGTCAGCCCGCACCCGCTCGAACTCGAGCGCGTCACCGACGACGAAGATGACGAAGACGAGGAGGACGACGAGTTCGACGACGACTTCGACGACGAGGACGAGGACGAGGAGGAGGACGGAGACGAGGACGAGGACGAGGACGAAGACGAGGACTTGGACGAGGAGGAAGAGGGGGCGTTCGGGGGCATCGTGAACCGCCAATTGGAAGCATGCGCGCGGTGACGAGCACCGTCTCCGGAGGGTGGCTCGGCCGCACCCTGACGCTGGCGCTACTGGGGGCGGCACTGGCGGCAGGCGCGCAACAGACCCCCAAACTGGGGCGCAGCGTATACGGCGTGGTGCAGGATGCGCTGGGGCGGCCACTGCCGCGCGCGGTGGTGTACCTGAAAAACCTGCGCACCAAGAACATACGCAGCATGATCACCGGCAGCTCGGGCGGCTACAGCTTCCACCAGTTGCAGGCCAACACCAGCTACCAGGTGTACGCCGCCTGGAAGGGGCGCCGGAGCAAAGTGCGCACCGACTCGGAGTACGAGTTCACCCGGGACCTGCGGCTCAATCTGCAGATTCCGGTGGCCTAGCGGCTCGGCCACCTTTTGCTCATGCCGCCCTCCCGCTGGTCGGGCTGTGGCCGTGCTTCGATCCCCGGCAACGGACGCCCGCTGGCGCTCAGGGCGTGTCCAAGTTGCCGCGTGAGGCAAACGTCACCCGGCCGCCGACGATGGTGTAGACGGCGCGGCCTTGCAACGTCCAGCCGGCGAAGGGGGAGTTGCGGCTCTTGGAGCAGCCCTGGGCGGGATCATAGGTCCAGGCGGCGGCGGGATCGAAGACGGTGACGTCGGCGAGGCCGCCGGGGACGAGCGCGCCGCCGGGCAAGCCGAAGGCGCGGGCGGGGGCGCCGCTGAGGGCGTCCAGCAAGCGGGAGAGCGGGATGGCGCCGGCGGCGACCAGGCGCAGGCCCAGCGGCAGGGCGGTCTCGAGGCCGAGGATGCCGAAGGGGGCGCGGTCGAACTCCTGCTGTTTTTCGTGGGCGGCGTGAGGGGCGTGGTCGGTGGCGATGGCATCGAGGGTGCCGTCGGCGAGGGCGGCGATGAGGGCATCGCGGTCGGCGCGGGAGCGCAACGGCGGGTTCATCTTGAAGTTGGCGTCGTAGGGAACCAGGTCCTCGTCGCAGAGGGAGAGGTGATGGGGGGTGACCTCGGCGGTGACGCGCACGCCGCGGGACTTGGCCTCGCGCAGCAGGCGGGCGGAGGCGGCGGTGGAAACGTGGGCGATGTGCAGCCGGGCGCCGGTCTCTTCCGCCAGCAGCAGGTCGCGCGCGACCACGGTGGCCTCGCTGGCGGAGCTGATGCCGCGCAGCCCCAGCCGCAGCGCCACCGCGCCGGCGTGCATGCTGCCGCCGGCGGAGAGGTCGAGGTCTTCGGCATGCTGAACGACGGGCAAGCCGAGCATGGAGGCGTACTCGAGGGCGCGGCGCATGATCTGGGCGTTCCTCACCGGGCGACCGTCGTCGGAGTAGCCCACCGCGCCGGCCTCGCGCATCGCCCCCAGCGCCGCCAGGCGCTCGCCCTGGCTGCCGGCGGTGATGGCGCCGATGGGATAGACGCGGGCGTGGCCGAACTCGCGCGCGCGCTGGATGAGGTAGGCGGTGGCGCCGGCGTTGTCGTTGACCGGGCTGGTGTTGGGCATGGCGCAGACGGCGGTGAAGCCGCCGGCGGCGGCGGCGCGGGTGCCGCTCTCGATGGTCTCCTTGTACTCGAAGCCGGGCTCGCGCAGGTGCACGTGCAGATCGATGAAGCCGGGAGCGACCACCAGGCCGGTGCAGTCGAGCGAGCCGGGGGAGGCGGCGGCGATGCCGGGGCCGAGGGCGCGGATGCGGTCGCCCTCGAGCACCAGATCGCCCACCTGGTCGAGGCCGCGGCCGGGATCGAGCAGGCGTCCGTTGCGCAGGATCAAGCTCACGCGGCGCCCTGCAGCGCGTCGTGCAGCACCGCCATGCGGATGAGCACGCCGTTTTCGACCTGTTCGCGAATCACCGACTGGGGCGAATCCGCCACTTCGGCGCTGATTTCCACCCCGCGGATCATGGGTCCGGGATGCATGACCAGGGCGTCGGGCTTGGCGGTGCGCAGGCGCTCGCGGGTGACCGAGTAGCGGGCGACGTACTCGGCCTCGCTGGGGAAGAAGCTCTCGCGCATGCGTTCCATCTGGATGCGCAGCACCATGACCACGTCGGCGCCGGCCAGCGCCTCCTCCAACTCGTGGGTCAAGCGGACGCCGGGGCCGTAGGCGGCGAACTCCGGCGGCAGCAGGGTGCGGGGGCCGCACAGCCAGACCTCGGCGCCCAGGCGGGAGAGGAGCAGCAGGTTGGAGCGGGCCACGCGGCTGTGCAGCAGATCGCCGATGATGGCGACCTTGAGGCCGGCGATGGCGGGGCGGTGGCGGAGGATGGTGAAGCCGTCGAGCAGGGCCTGGGTGGGGTGCTCGTGCATGCCGTCGCCGGCGTTGATCACGGGCACGTCCACGTGCTCGGCCACCAGGCGGGGAGCGCCGCTGGAGGCGTGGCGCACGACGATGCCATCGATCACCATGGCGCTCAGGGTATAGACGGTGTCGAGCAGCGACTCGCCCTTTTCGATGCTGCTGGACTGGGCGGTGACCGAGACCGTTTCCGCGCCCAGGCGGCGGGCGGCCACCTCAAAGGAGGTGCGGGTGCGGGTGGAGGCCTCGTAGAAGAGCACCAGCAGGCGTTTGCCGGCGAGGCTGCGCGGCGGGGCGGCGGCGTGGAAGCGCTGCGCCAAGGACAACAACCGCTCGATCCGCGCCGCGCTCAGCCCCTCGATCCCGAGCAGATGCGGCGGCGGGCTCATCCGGCGGGTTCCACCAGCAGCACGCGTTCGCTGCCGTCGGTTTCCTTGAGCCGCACCTCGACCATCTCGCGCGCCGCGGTCTGCACGTACTTGCCCACGAAGGAGGCCTCGATGGGGAGCTCGCGGTGGCCGCGATCGACCAGGACGCAGAGCTGCACCCGGCGGGGGCGGCCGTGGTCGAAGAGCGCGTCCAGGGCGGCGCGGATGGTGCGCCCGGTGTAGAGCACGTCGTCCACCAGCACCACGCTGCGCCCCTGGATGTCGAAATCGATCTGGGCCGGGCGCACCACCGGCTTGACGTCGAGGGGGGAGAGGTCGTCGCGGTAGAGGGTAATGTCGAGCGTGCCCACCGGCACCGGGCGGCTCTCGATGCGGGCGGCGAGCGCGGCCAGGCGGCGGGCGAGGGGCTCGCCGCGGCGCTTAATGCCGATCAGCGCCAAGTCCTCGGCGCCGTTGTTCTTCTCCACGATCTCGTGCGCCAGGCGGACCAGGGTACGCTCGATCTCGCTGCCCGACATGAGCTGGGCTTTTTCGCGCAGCAAGGACGCGGCATCCGGCATAGCGAGGTTATTCTAGCAGAGACATGATTCCGCGTTACACCCGGTCCGGGATGGGGGCGATCTGGTCGGAGGAGAACCGCTTCGCGCAGTGGCTGGAAGTGGAGAAGGCGGCGGCGGAAGCGCAGGCGGAACTGGGCATCATCCCGGCGGCGGCGGCGCGCGCCATCCGCGAGCGCGGCGGCTGCGACCCGGCACGCATCGCCACGCTGGAGGCGGAGCTGAAGCACGACCTGATCGCCTTCACCACCAACGTGGCCGAGCACGTGGGCGCGGAGGCGCGCTACCTGCATTACGGGCTGACCTCCAACGACGTGATCGACACCGCCCAGGCGCTGCAGGTGCAGCAGGCGGCGGCGCTGCTGCGGGAGGACATGGAGCGGCTGGGGCAGGTGCTGCGCCGGCGGGCGCGGGAATTCGCCCACACCCCGCAGATCGGCCGCACCCATGGCGTACACGCCGAGCCGATCGCGTTCGGGCTGAAGTTCGCCAACTGGTTCGCCGCGAACCGGCGCAACCAACGCCGGCTGGAAGCCGCGGCCGAGGACATGCGGGTGGGCAAGATCAGCGGGGCGGTGGGCACCTTCGCCCACCTCGGCCCGGAGGTGGAGGCGCGCATCTGCGCGCGCCTGGGGCTGGCGCCCGCGCCCATCTCCACCCAGGTGCTGCAGCGCGACCGCCACGCCGCCTTTTTGTGCGCGCTGGCGGTGGCCGGCGCCTCGCTGGAGATGATGGCGATCGAGATCCGGCACCTGCAACGCACCGAGGTGCGCGAAGCGGAGGAGTACTTCTCCGCCGGGCAGAAGGGCTCGAGCGCGATGCCGCACAAGCGCAACCCGGTGGTGAGCGAGCAGATCTCGGGCCTGGCGCGCCTGCTGCGCGGCAACGCCCAGGCGGGGCTGGAAAATGTCGCGCTCTGGCACGAGCGCGACATCAGCCACAGCTCGGTGGAGCGGGTGGTGCTACCCGATTCCTGCATCCTGCTGGACTACATGCTCGACAAGATCACCGGCCTGGTGGACCAACTGCTGGTCTACCCGGACCAGATGCGGCGCAACCTGGAGCTCACCCGCGGGCTGGTGTTCAGCGGCCAACTCCTGCTCGATCTGGTGGATGCCGGCGTCGCGCGCGAGCAGGCCTACCGCTGGGTGCAGCGCAACGCCATGGAGGCGTGGCAGACCGGCGGCGACTTCCGCGCGCTGATCGAGGCCGACGCCGAGATCCGCGCCGCGGTGCGGCCGGAGGTGATCGCCCAGGCGTTCGACCTCAGCCGCCACCTGCGCCACGCGGACGCGATCCTGGACCGGGCGCTGGAGGCGTAAGCTACTTCGCCGCCGCCGCGCCGCCGGAGACGCGCACCAGCACGAAGTGGGTGCCGTCGCCGCCGGGCTTGATGGCGGCCACGCGGCGGTCGGTATCGGACAATTTGACCTCGAGGCGCTGGGCGCCGTTGTCGAACCGGCTGGTCACCTCGCCGTACGACGCCAATTGCCGGCGGTAGTACTGGTCCACTTGCGCGGGCGTGGCCGGAGTGACGAACTCGGCCACAGTGATCGTCATGCGGCCGCTCGGGCCCTGCAACTCCACTTCGGCCCCGGGGGTATCGCCGTCGCGCAGGCGCAGGCCCTGCATGTCGCGCATGCCGGGCATGCTGCCGTCATGATGAAACGGCGATTGGGCGGTGGAGGTGACCAGCGTGGCGCCGGGATACACCGGCATGTCAAGCCGGGTGACGTCGGGGTGCGGATTGACATGGAGGCTGCCGAAGGGCGACTCGATATCCACCTTGGCGGTATTGCCCTGGCCGTGGACGTTGATGTCGCCCAGCGGCGAGTGGATCTGGACGCGGCGGCTGTCCCCGTGGCCGAGCTGAACGATGCGGGTGCCATGCAGCACCGTGCCGACCACGAACACGCCGCTGCCGATGATGATGGCAAACACGGCGACGATGCCGACCACGACCGCGACCACCGTGCTATTGGTGCGCGGCGGCGGCGGCAAAGGCGTATTGGGTGTAGACATAACCGCCCTCCCGTCTACAGTCTACGGGGATCAGGGGCGCCTGGTTCCCCCCGCCCGGGGTCGAACAGGCGGATGCCGGCCAGGCCGGCGGCGCCGCGCTCCAGGCAGGCTGCGGCGTTGGCGGCGTTGATGCCGCCCAAGGCCAGCACCGGGATGGGGGCGCGCGCGGCGCGCGCGAGTTCGTCCAGCCCCAGCGGCGGTCCGAAGCCGGCCTTGGAGGGCGTGGCGTACACCGGACCCAGGAGGCAGTAGTCGCACCCCTCGGCGGCGGCGGCAGCGGCGGCAGCGGCGCTGTGGCAGCTACGGCCCAAGATCAGCCCGGGCGCCAGCGCCCGCACGCGCGCGGCGGGGGCGGCGGCGGCGGGCAGATGCACCCCGTCCAGCCCCGCCGCCAGCGCCACGTCCCAGCGCTCATTGACCAGAATCAGCGTCCCGCTGCCCGCCAGCGCCGCGCGCAGGCGCCGGCAGGCATCGAGCAACGCCGGTGCGGAGAGCGCTTTTTCGCGCACCTGCACCACGGCGACGCCCTCCCGTGCCGCCCGCTCCAGCGCCGCCAGCCCGGCGGCGCCGACGCCGGGGCTGATGGCGTAGAGCAGCGGCCGGCGGGCTAGAACCGAAAGCGCGTGATTTCGCTTGCCGCCGCCCACAAGTTGACTATTCCCAAGCCGCTGACCGCCCCGCGAACGTAGGGGCTGCGCCAGAAGGAGATCCAGGGCAGCCAGATGGTGCCGCGATCCCAAAACTGCGTCCACGGCAGAGTCAGCAGCAACAGTCCGACTTCGATGCCGGCGACCAGGACCAGGGCACGCAGCCACAGCCGCTGCGGCATGCCGCCCTCCCGTGGGCCAGGCTCCGCAGGCAGGAGTGCCTCGGCTGGGTCAGGCAATTGCATGCTGCTTCATATTTTGCTATAAACCGCTCAGATTTACCCCTGTGGAGGGCAATAGAACGATGAATCGGAGTGACGTTGCTCAAGCAATGGCCGCCGCCAGCGGAGTACCGCGAGTGGCGGCCGAGCGTGCCTTAAGCGCCGGGTTGGCTGCCATCGCGGGCGAGTTGGCAAACGGCCGGCGCGTAACTCTTGCTGGATTTGGAACCTTTCGGCCGGTGGCGCGCCGGGCACGCACCGGTCGGGACCCACGCACGGGGGGGCGCATCCATATTGCCCCCCGCAATTCGGTGCACTTTGTGCTCAGTCCGGATCTGAAAGATGCGCTAAATCCACCCTCAGCAGCGACCTCCGCCGGATAGAGCTGACGGCGGCGACATAGGGTCATTTTTGTGCTATGCTACAGGTGCGTTTGCTCGTCTGCTCGATGCCTGTAGACCGTGCGGTACAAACCTGTCCCGACCCGCCTATTCGCCAAAGACAGCCAAGGCAAATAGCTCTCTGTTCAGAAGGATTTGCTCCCTTGAAAAATATTTTTGTTGGCAACCTGTCGTTCCAGACGACAGAAGGGGATCTGCGCTCGGCCTTTGAGGCGTATGGAACCGTCAGCCGGGTCAGCGTCATGACCGATCGTGACACGGGACGTTCGCGCGGCTTCGGCTTTGTCGAGATGAACAACGACCAGGAAGGCGATAACGCCATCGCGGCGCTCAACGGCAGCGAGATTGACGGGCGCACGTTGAACGTCAATGTGGCGCGGCCCCGGCCCGAACGGGTGGGCGGCGGCGGACGCGGCCCGGGTGGCGGGGGCGGCGGCGGTCGCGGCGGTTACGGCGGGGGCGGCGGACGCGGCGGGCGCGAACAGCGCTGGTAAGCAACCGCATCGGCAAGTGGCAAAGGGCGGGCCGGCAAGGCCCGCCCTTTTGCCGTTGAGCGCGTGGCTTAGCCGAGGACGTCGAGATATTTGAGGCCACCGCCGGTGTTGTACAGCACGACGGTTTCCTCGGGGCGAAGCCAGCCGTTGGCGTAGAGCTTGCGCGCCGCCGCCACCGCCGCGGCGCCCTCGGGCGCGGCGAAGATGCCTTGCAGGCTGGCCAAGTCGCGGACGGCGGCCTGGATCTCGAGGTCGCTCACGGTCACCGCGGTGCCGCGGCTGGCGTACAGAATCTGCAGGATGACGCGATCGGCGTAGGGCTTGGGGACACGCAGGCCGGCGGCCATGGTGGCGGCGTTGGGGAACGGCTCCATGGTCTGGGCGTGGGCGGCGAAGGCGCGCGCCACGGGGGCGCAACCCTCGGCCTGGACCGCCACCATGCGCGGGCGGGCGGAGCCGATCCAGCCGAGTTGCTCCATTTCCTCGAACGCCTTCCACATGCCGATCAAGCCGACGCCGCCGCCGGTGGGATAAAAGATCACGTCGGGCACGCGCCAACCGAGCTGCTCCACCACCTCGAGGCCCATGGTCTTTTTGCCTTCGACGCGGTAGGGCTCCTTCAAGGTGCTGACGTCGAACCAGCCCTCGCGCTCGCGCCCCGCCTGGACCAGCTTGGCGCAATCGCCGATCAGGCCGTCCACCAGGGTCACGCGTGCGCCGTAGAAGTTGTACTCGGCGAGGTTGCCGCGAGGCACATCACGGGGAGCGAAGATGTGCGCCTCCATGTTCGCCTCGGCGGCGTAGGCGGCGAGCGCGCTACCGGCGTTGCCGGCGGTGGGGATGGCAACCTTGCGCACGCCGAACTGCTTGAGCATGGTGACGGCGCAGCCCAAGCCGCGCGCCTTGAAGCTGCCGGTAGGGTTCAGGCCCTCGTCCTTGACGTAGAGGCGCTCGCCGCCCAGGGCCGCGCCCAGCCGCCGTGCGGGCAACAACGGCGTCTGGCCTTCGCCCAAGGTGACGGGCGCATCGGAGGGCAACAACTCGCGGTACTTCCACATGGAGCGCTCGGGCTCGGTGCGCGCGCCCAGGATGCGGGGGTTCAGCGCCCGGCCCACCGCCGCCAGGTCGTAGCGCACGACCAGCGATCCGCTGCACTGGGGACAGACGGTTTGCGGCCGATCGGCGGGCACACGCTCCGCGCAAAGGCTGCACTGCAGATCGGTCACGTAGGTCACGTTGGGCAGGATAGCATTGGGCGTGCGGAGCCGGGAGGATCAGGCTCGGCGCGAGGCGCGCTGGGAAGGGGAGCCGGCGGCGGCGAGGCAGCAGCCGGCGGCGCAGGCGAGCGCGGTGGGCGGCGGCGGGCCGGCGGCGCGCTCGGCCACCAGCGCGCGCAAGAGCGCGGCAAAGCGGGGATGATCGCCGGGGGTGGCGACGCGCGCCCAACCCAAGCCGAGCGCCTGCGCCTGCGCCCGCGCCTCCTGATCGAGGTCGTACACCACTTCCATGTGGTCGGACAGAAAGCCGATGGGCGCGACCACGACGCTGCGCGCGCCGGCGCGGGCCTCCTCGGCCAGCACGGCTTCCAGGCCGGGCTCGAGCCAGGGCTGCGCGGGGGGGCCGCTGCGGCTCTGGTAGGCCAGCCGGAAGCTGGCCGCCCCCGCCGCCTCGGCCACGCGCGCGCAGACGGCCTGGAGTTGGCGCTGGTAGGGACTGGTTTGGGCCATGCTCACCGGGATGCTGTGAGCGGTGAAGATCAGGCGCGGGTTTTCCACCTCCGCCAGCGCCGCGCGGACCCGCTCCGTCCAGATGGCGGCGAACTCGGGCCGCAGGCCGAAGGGCGGAAGTTTCTCCACCTCGGGGGCGCCGGGGCCCACTTCGGCACGGGCGCGGTCAATGTCTTCCTGGTACTGACGGCATCCGGAATAAGAGCCGAAGGCCGACGTGACCAGCGCCAGCGCGCGCCGGCGGCCGTCGCGGCGCATGCGCTCGAGCGCCTCGGGCAGGAGCGGATGCCAGTTGCGATTGCCCTGGTAGACGGGCAGGCCGGGGCCGGCGGCGGCCAGCGCGCGCTCGAGCGCGGCCACCATGGCGCGGGTGGCGGGGGCGATGGGGCTGCGGCCGCCGCAGCGGTAATAATGCTCGGCCACCTCCAGCTTGCGGGCCTCCGGGACATGCTTGCCGCGCAGCACCTGGTCGAGGAAGGGCAGCACGTCCTCGCGCCGCTCGGGCCCGCCGAACGACACCAGCAGCACGGCATCAAAGTCCATACTGAAATTGTACGTGCTTAGGCGCAGCGCGCACCTGGGCGACATTGACAGGCGCGGGCCCCAGCGCGGCTGCGCCGCGCGGGCAGGCCGGCGCTCAGGGCGTCGTCCGGTTGCCGCGCGGAGTGTCCGGGCAGCCGTCCGCGATCGCGACGGGCGGGGCCAGCCGGGGCAGGAAGACCTGCATGGTGGTGCCGCGGCCGAGCTCGCTCTGCACCGCGACCGCGCCCCCGCTCTGCTGGGCGATGCCGAACACGGTGGCCAAGCCCAACCCGGTGCCCTGCCCCACCGGTTTGGTGGTGAAGAAGGGCTCGAAGATGTGGCTGAGCGTGGCGGCATCCATGCCGGCGCCGGTGTCGGTGACCGCCAGGGCGACGTAGTCGCCGGGCGCGAGGCCGGGAAGGTCGGCGACGGCGCGGGCATCGAGCGCAACGTTGGCGGTGGCGATGGTCAGCGTGCCGCCGTTGGGCATGGCGTCGCGGGCGTTGACCGCCAAGTTCATCAGCACCTGGCCGAGCTGGCCGGGATCGGCACGGACTGCGCCCAGGTCGCGGGCGAGGGTGGCGGCGATCTCCACGTCCTCGCCCACCATGCGGCGGAGCAGCGGCTCCAACTCCGCCACCACGGCGTTGAGATCGAGCACCCTCGGCTCCATCGCCTGCTGGCGGCTGAACGCCAGCAACTGCCGGGTCAGTCCAGCGGCGCGCTCGCCCGCCTTGCGGATGCCGGCCACGCGCGCCCGCGCCTCCTCCCCGCCCGCCCCCTCCGGGCGCGAGAGCAGCAGCTCGGTGTAGCCGTTGATGACGGTGAGCAAGTTGTTGAAGTCGTGCGCGATGCCGGCGGCCAGGCGTCCCACCGCCTCCATCTTCTGCGCCTGCTGGAACTGCCGCCGCAGATTGCGGCGCTCGGTGACATCGCGGAAGGTAATCACCGCCGCGCCCGCACTGGAGTGGCCGCGCAGCGGCGCGCTGCGCCAGTCGGCGTAGAAGCTGGTGCCGTCGGCGCGCCAAAGCAGGTCCTCGTCGCCGCTGCCGGTGCGGCCGGCGCGGGTGGCGAGCACCATCTCGCACTCGGCTTCCGGGTATGGGCTGCCGTCGGCGCGGGTGTGATGCGCCAGCGCATGGGTGTTCCTGCCCAGCAACTCCTCGACGGAGGGGAGACCGAGCAACTGCACGGCGGCGGGGTTGCACCAGATGCAGCGGCCCTGGCCATCGGTGGCCAGGATGCCCTCGGTGGTGGACTCCAGCAGGGTCTGCACCCGGGTTTCCGCCGCGAGGTGCTCGGTGACGTCCTCCATCATGGTCAGCCGTGCGGCGTGGCCGCGCCATTCGGTGGGGTGGACGAACACCTTGGCCAGCAGCAAGCGACCGTCCTTGGTGGAGTAGGGCCAGATGCGGCCGCAGCCGTCGGCGCCGGCCGCCACCACGCGGCGGACGGCCTCGGCCTCCTCCGGCGGGCGGACATCGAGGATGGTCATGCGCAGGAACTCGGCGCGGGCATAGCCGAACTTCGCCAGCGCGCTGGCATTGACCGCCAGGAAGCGGAGCGTGGCGCTGTCGAAGATCCACATCGGCTGCGGGTTGTTCTCGAACAGCAGGCGGTAGCGTTCTTCGGAAGCGCGCAGCTCGACATCGGCGGCGCGCGCGAGCGCATCGCGGCGATCGAGCAGGCGGGCGATGTACCAGAACAGGGCGGCGCCGAAAAACACGGTGCCGGCGACGACCGCCATCTGCGCCACCCGGGCGGCGAAGTCGTAGTCGTGAAAGCGCAGCGCCGCGAGCGCGGCGAGCAGCACCGGGCCCAGGAGCGTGAGCGGCAGCAGGCGGCGCATGACCGCGCCGGCGGAGCCGGTTTCGAGGAAGAAACTCACCGGGCGCAGGCGGGGCTGGGAGGCCATCCAGGCGCCGGCCAGGACGAAGACGGCGGCGGCCAGCGGCAGCGGCATCATGGGCGTCACGGTGAGCCGCTGCCGCACCGCGTAGGGACTAAAGGCATAGAGCAGCATCGTGACCAGGCCGACAAAGGCGACCAGGATGTCGGCACTGGCGGCCCAGGCGGGCCAGCGCGGTTTCAGCAGCAAGGAGACGCCGAGCAGCAGGAAGCAGACGGCGGCGGAAGCGACCGGCGGGCGCAGGCTGGCATGAGCCAACGCCGGCACCCAGAAGGTGAGCGCGGCGGCGGCCAGGGCGGCGGCGGCGGCCCAGCCCAACCCCCGCGCCCAGCGCCGGCGGGCGCCGCGAGCGGGAGCGAGCAGCAGAATGGCGGCGGCGGCCGCCACCACGGGGTCGGCATTGGCGGGCGCGGCGCCGTGCGCCAGCGCGCCGAGCGCGGCCACACCGGTAGCAGCGGCGGCGATGCGCGCGCATCGCCGCCAAATCCGCTCTCTTGCCTCCGCATACTGCCCGGGGTACACCGGCGCCATGGCACGCTTCCTTGCGCTGCACTGCTACTACACTGCGGGGGCAAGCGGGGTGCTACCCAAAGCCTACTGACCATACAACCAGACGGGAGGCGACGCAAGATCGCCGCGTCCGAATCGGTTTACTGCGGCAATACCGCCCGCTCCGGCGCGCGGCCGTAGTCGGGAGACTCGTCGGCCGCCTGGCGGCGCTGGTCGGCCTGCTTGGCGCGGTACATAGCGGCGTCGGCGGCGTGCAGCAGATCTTCCGGCGAGGCGCCGGCGTCGGGGTACACCGCCAGCCCGAAGCTGCCGCGCACGCCGCGCTGCACCAGCACCGGATCCTCATCCAGCGCCGCCTGCATCCGCTGCGGCAGGAGGCGCGCAATCTCGGGCTGGCAAGCGGGCACGAGGATGATGAACTCGTCGCCGCCGTAGCGCGCCACCACGCTGCTGGCGCGGCTCTTCTGTTCGAGCAGGCGGGCGACGCGCACCAGGATGCGGTCGCCCTCGAGGTGGCCGTAGCGGTCGTTGAGGGGCTTGAAATCGTTGAGATCCACCAGCACGATGGCAAAGCCCGACTCGCCGCCCTCCAGGCTGGCGGCGCGCGCCCGGCGCCACTCCGCCTGCAGCGCCTCCATGAAGAAGCGGCGGGTCTTCAGGCTGGTGAGGCTATCGGTGATGGCCTGATGCTGGAGCTGCTGGAACAGGTTGGCGTGGTTGAGCGCCACCGCGATCTGGTCGGTGAGGGTCTGCAGCACCAGCACCTGGTCGGCGGGGAAGCCGTTCGGGGCGTGGCTCTCCAAGTGCAGCACGCCCAGCGTCTGGCCGGCGTAACGGATGGGCAGCGCCAACCCGGAGCGCGCCTCGGCGCAGGCGGCCCACTCGCGATTGCCGGGAGTCGCCGCCTGCTGCAGCTCGCCGGTTTCGGCGGCGCGCCCGGCCAGCCCTTCGCCCAGCGGCAGGCGGCGGCGCGCCACCAACACGCCGGGGTGGGCGCCGGCGGCCGCGGCCACCTCGAGTTCGGGGTGATCATCGTGGTCCGAGGCCGGGCGC
This sequence comes from Acidobacteriota bacterium, assembly GCA_027451805.1. GTDB lineage: Bacteria > Acidobacteriota > Terriglobia > Terriglobales > SCQP01 > SCQP01. Next base: position 33,343 of record DAIDIF010000053.1, on the reverse strand, counting down.
AGGAGCACCACCGCGATGTGGTCGTAATGGAAGGCGCGCGCACTTTCGGCCACCACATTGGCCAGCATCTCCGGAGGCGAGAGGGTGGAGATGGTGAGGCGGGCGATGTGGTTGAGGAAGGTCTTCTGGCCGGCGTCGCGCTGCACTTCGGCGAACAGCCGGGCGTTATCGAGCGCCACGCCCGCCTGGCTGGCGAGGATCTCGAGCACATGCAGATGCTCGGTGTCGTAGGCGTCGTCGCGGTCGCTGCTCTGCACCGCGATCACGCCGCAAGGCTGGCCCTGCAGCATCACCGGCACGCCCATCCAATTGCGGGCGGGTTTGCCGCTCAGCGCCAGGCCATGCTGCACGACATAGCCGGTGACGTCGCGCGAGATCAGCAGCGGCCGGCCGGTGGCGATGATGTGTTCGGTGAGGGCGTTGGTGCGGGCACGGCTCCGCGGCGGCACGCGAACGCCGTCCTCGACCTCGAAGGCGAACCGGATCTCATCCTGCTCCAAATCCTGGAAGGCGACGTAGAAGCTGCGCACGTCCATCAACTTCTGCAGTTGGGTGTGGATGGTCTGCAGCAAGCCGTCGGCGTCGAGGGAGGCGCTGAGCGCGGTGCCGATATGGGTCAGAATCTCGAACTCGCGGCTACGGCGCACAGACTGGCGGAAGAGCTGCAACTGCTCGGGCGCGGGCGCGGTGAGGGAAGGCGCGGCGGCGCGGTGGCAGATGAGCCAGAGCATGGCCCAGGAGAAGCACAGCGGCGCCAGCACCACGGCCGGCAGCGGCAGGGGATAGTGCGGCAGCAACGCCGCGCCCCAGAGCGCGGTGGCGAGCGCCAGCAGGCGGTGGGGCCAGGGGCCCAGCATCCAGAACAGCGCCACCGCCGCCGCCAGCAGTGCGCCCAGCGCCCACGCCGCCCCGGCCGACCAAGGCGCGGGCGCCAGCGTCAGCCCCAGGGCCAGCGCCGTCAGGCTCCAGAAGACATAGCGCCAGCGACGGTCGAGCGCCAGCGGCCGGGCTTCGGTGAGCAGGCGCCGGGCGCTGAACAGCAGCATCGCCGCCGCGGCCACGCCGCACACGCCGGCGATGCGCAGCAGCCACGAACCCGGCGCCGGATCCGCCGCCAGCAGCGCCGACTGCGCCAGCAACGCCGTCCAAAAGCCCACCCAGCCCTGCAGCCGCGCGTCGCGCCGGCTCAGTTGCACATAGGCAAAGAGCGGCAGGGCCATAGCGCACAAAGCCACGCTGGCGTATTGCAATTCCATAGCGGAGGCGGCCTCTGACTCGGGCCAGAGTCCCCGTAACTATATGCGAGGCAGCCGGCACCGGTCAAAAGGAGACCCGGGACAACCTGTGGCCAACCTACTCCTTCCATAGGTGTATCGGCGGGGCAGGGCAAAAGATTATGCAGTGGTTATGGGCGTGCTGGTTGGCGGCGGCGCTGGCAGCGCGGGTGGGGGGAGCGGCGGGGGTGGCACAAACGCGGGAGACGGTGGCAGGGGTGCGCACCGCGGTGCTGCAAGCGCTGATCGCGGACCCGAAACTGGGCCGGTACCCGCTCGACGCCAGCGTGGGCGCCGACGGCCGCGTCGTGCTCCATGGCGCCTTGCCCACGAAGCGGGACAAGGACCGCGCCAGCCACGTCGTCCAGCGGGTGGCCGGCGTGCATGAGGTGGAGAACCGGATCGCCGTCAACGCCGCCGCCCTGCCGCTGGCGGGCGCCGCCGCCGCGCCCGCCCGGAGCGCCGAGCCCGCGACCGCGGCCAGCAGCGCCGATGTGCAGGCGGCGATCCTCAACGCACTGGCGGCGAAACCGGGGATGGGGCAAGTGACCGTCACCGTCCGCCAGGCGCAGGTCACGCTGGGCGGGCGCGCGGACTCGCCGCACGCCAAAGACGAAGCCGGCGAGATTGCGCGCGCCAACGCCGACGGGCGCAAGCTAGAGAACGACATCCGCGTGCCGCGGCGGGAGCGGCATTGACTGGCGCGGCCCCCGCGAGGCGCTAAGCCCGGCGGCGGAGCAAGGCGGCAAAGAAGCCGTCGGTGCCGAGCGCGCCGGGCAGGAGGCGGAGATCGTCGCCGGCGGTGAGGGCGGTTGCCGCCACCGTCAGGGCGCCGGCATGGGCGAGCCGGGCCAGCACCGTCGCCGCCGGCAGGCGCTCGAGGCGGGGGTCGGCGGCGAGCGCGGCGGCAACCACGTCTTCGCCCTCTTCGGGCTCGATCGAACAGACGCTGTAGAGCAAGCGGCCGCGGGGGCGCAGCGCCGCCGCCGTTGACCGCAGCAGGGCGAGTTGCAACTGCGCCAGCCGCGCCGGGTCCTCGGGCCGCAGCCGCCAGCGGATTTCCGGGTTGCGCGCCAGGGTCCCGGTACCGGTGCAGGGCGCATCGAGCAGGATGGCGTCGAAACCACCCGCCAGCGGCAGGCGGCCGGCGTCGCCCACCACAACGGCGGCACCCGGGACGCGGCGGCGCAGCAACCGGGCGCGGTACTCATGGCGCTCGAGCGCGACCAGCAAGCCGCCGGGGGCGGCCGCGCGCAGCCAGGCGGCCTTGCCGCCCGGGGCGGCGCAGGCGTCGAGGATACGCTCGCCGGGCAGGGGTTCGAGCAGCCAGGGGATGAGCTGCGAGGCTTCGTCCTGCACCCAGAGCGCGCGGCGGCGGTAGGCCGCGGTTTTGGTGACATCGCCGGCGACGACGCGCTGCGCGCTGCGCAGGATGCGGCCGGGCGCCAGCTCGACGCCCTCGACGGGCGCGGGCCCCAGCGCGGCGGCGCCTTCGGTGCCGACGGCGGCGGCGGCGCGGCGGATGGCCACGGGCGGGGGCTGGTTATCGTACTCGGCGACGGCGTCAGCGGCCTGCGGGGAGAAGTTGCGGCTCCAGCGCTCGAGCAGCCAGGCGGGATGGGAGAACTCGGCCTCGCGGCGGCGGCCGAGATCGGCCTCGGCGCCGAGCAGCGCGGCCAGCGGCTCGCGCGGCAAATGGCGCAGCACGGCGTTGACAAAGCCGCCGAGATGCGGCCCTTCGGCCTTGGCGATCTCGACACTCTGGTGCACGGCCGCCTGCGCCGGCACCCGGGTGAGGAAGCGCAGCTGGTAGGCGCCCAGCCGCAGCGCCACGCGGGCCAGCGGGGCCATGGCCTCGACCTTGCGCCGGGCGGCGCGCTCCAGGACGTAGTCGAGCTGGCCGCGCCAGCGCAGCACGCCCATCACCAGTTCGGTGGCCAGGCGCAGGTCCTCGGGGCTGAGCTCGCGCGCGGGGCGGCCGTGCAGCATGTCAGCGGCGTAGGCGGCGCGCTGCTCGACGGCAAGCAGCACATCGCGGGCGAACGCACGGGCGGGCGCAACCGGCATGCCTTCCAGCATGGCACGTCGGCCGCCCCGTGGGACAATAGGCGGCATGCCTACCCGCAACGGGCATGAGGTTTACCTGGTGAGCGGCGTGGAGCCGGAGATCGCGGCCTACGCCATGGCACGCTACAGCCGCTCGGCGCTGTCGCTGCGCGAGAGCCTGAAGGAGCTGGACGAACAGAAGGCGGAGAAGTTTCTCAACACCTTTTACTTCGAGTACGGCCACCGCTCGATCGCGGACCTGGCGCACTTGAGCTTCGCGGTCGAACGGCTGTCCATTCTGGCGGCGATCGAGGTCGCCGACGAATCGCGGTGGGACGGCCAGGAGCGCTCCACCCGGTACCAGCAGTTCCGGACCTCGGGCCACATCACGCCGGCGGAGTTGGAGAGCGACCCCGGCTATGCGCCGGCGATGGCGGCGCTGTTCGCCGCCTACGAGGCGGTGAGCGCGCAGGTGGAGGCCGAGCTGGAGGCGGAGCATCCACGGCCGGAGGCGATGAAGCCGGAGACTTACCGGCGCACGCTGCGCGCCCGCGCCTTCGACGCCAGCCGCTACCTTTTACCACTGGGGACGGCGACCAGCCTGGGGCAGATCGTCAGCGCGCGCACGCTGGAGCAGCAGATCGTGCGCCTGCTGTCGTCGCCGTGGAGCGAGTGCCGCGAGGTGGGGGCGGCGCTGAAGCAGGCGGCGGGCGCGCCGGGGGCGGTGCCGACGCTGGTGCGGTACACCGACCCCAACCCTTACCAACAGCAGGCGCGCGCCGCGCTGGCGCAGGCGGCGGCGGAACTGCTGCAGGGGGTGGCGCCCGCGACCGCGCCGGGGGTGCATCTGGAGAGCCCGGCGACGCTCGAAATCGAAGTCGCGGCCGCGCTGCTCTATCCCCACACCCACCACAGCTATGGCCAGATGCTGGCGGCGGTGGGGGCGCTGCCGGCGGCGCGGCGGGCGGAGATTCTCGCGCTCGAGCGCGGGCTACGGGGCGCGCACGACGACGTGGCCCGGCCCTGGCAGGCGGGCTACGCGTTTCAGTTCGACATCCTGATGGACATCGGCGGGTTCCGCGACCTGCACCGGCACCGCCGCTGCGTGCAACTGCACCAGGGCTACACGCCGGCACACGGCTACGACACCGCGCCGGCGGTGGAGGCAAGCGCGGCGCACGACGCCTACCGCGCGGCGATGGAGGCGGCGGGCGCCTGGGCGGCGGCGCGGCCGGCGGCGGCGGCCTACGCGCTGCCGCTGGGATATCGCAAGCGCAGCCTGTTCAAGATGGACCTGGCGCAGCTGATCTACATCGCCGAGCTGCGCACCGCGCCGGGCGGGCACATCGCCTACCGCCGGGCAGCGTGGGCGATGTTCGAGGCGCTGCGCGCACGCCATCCGGAACTGGCGCGCGGCCTGCGGGTGACCGACCCCAACCTTCCCTCCGATCCGCTGATCCGCTAAAACATTGACGGGCGCGCGTCCCAGCGCGGCGTCTCATTCCACCTTCCGGGGCGGATTGGCGGGTTCGATGGGGGTGGGCTTGCGGAAGGTGACCGCGAGGCGGTTCCAGGCGTTGATGGCGATCACCGCGAGGGTGAGATCGGCGAGCGTTTTGCCGGTGAAATACCGGTCCACCCAGCGGTAGACGTCGTAGGGCACGTGATCCTCGCCGATCAGGGTCACCGCCTCGGCCCAGGCGAGCGCGGCGCGCTCCGGGTGGGTGAAGACGGGCGACTCGCGCCACACCGCGACCGCATCCACGCGCTGGTGGGACTCGCCCGCCTGGCGCAGGCGGCGCGCGTGCAGGTCGACGCAGTAGGCGCAGCCGTTGATTTGCGAGCAGCGCAGCTTGACCAGTTCGAGCAGGTTGGGGTCGAGGCCGCAGTGCTCGACGTAATGCTGCAAGCCCTCGAGCGCCTTCACGCCGGCGGGGGCGGCGGCGGCATAATCGAGGCGCTGCTCGGGCGGGAACTCATCAACCGAAGTGCTCACAGCGTTACTCCTCGTCCTCGACGGCGTGGCCGCGCTCGGCGCGCGCCTTGGCGATAATCTTGTCGGCCTGCTGCGCCGGCACCAGGTCGTAGTGGGAAAAATGCATGTGGAAGCTGCCGCGGCCCTGGGTCTTGGAGGTGAGATCGGACTGGTAGGTGAGCATCTCCGCCAGCGGCACCTGAGCGCGGATGAACTCGCCGCCGTTGCGCGGCATCATGCCCTCGATGCGGCCGCGGCGGGCGTTGAGGTCGCCGATCAGATCGCCGGCGAACTCCTCCGGCGACTCCACCTCGACCTCCATGACCGGCTCCAGCAGCACCGGCCGGGCCAGCTCCATCGCCTTTTTGAAGGCGAGCGAGCCGGCGACCTTGAACGCCATCTCGCTGGAGTCCACATCGTGGTAGGAGCCGTCGTAGAGCTCGACGCGGAAATCCACCACGGGATAGCCGGCGAGGTAGCCGCGCTGGGCGCTCTCCTGGATGCCCTTCTCGACCGCGGGGATGAAGTTGCGCGGGATGGCGCCGCCGAAAATCTCGTTCTTGAACTCGAAGCCGGCGCCGCGCGGCAGCGGCTCCATGCGGATGCGGCAATCGCCGAACTGGCCATGGCCGCCGGTCTGCTTCTTATGGCGGCCCTGAACGTCGGCCTTGCCCAGGATGGTCTCGCGGTAGGCGACGCGGGGGGCGCGCAGCTTGACCTCGACGTTGTAGCGCTGCTTGAGCTTGGCCACCGCGATCTCGACGTGCTGCTGGCCGGTGCCGCCGAGCAGGAACTCCTGCGTCTGCGGGTCGCGCTCGAAGTGCAGCGCCAGATCCTCCTCGAGCATCTTGTGCAGCGCCAGCGAGACCTTGTCCTCGTCGCCGCGGCTTTTGGCCTCGAGCGCGAAGTGGATGGCGGCCTCGGGCCATGGCGCGGGCGGGTAGAGGATGGGCGCGGCCTTGTCGCCCAAGGTGTCGCCGGTGAGGGTGTCCTTGAGCTTGGCCACCACGCCGATGTCGCCGGCGTGGAGCTCGGGGATTGGCAGCAACTGCTTGCCCTGGAGCAGGCTCAAGTGGGCCAGGCGCTCGGTGGAGGGGCGGGCGAAATTGAGCACGCTATCGTCGTTGCTGATCTTGCCGCTGCGCACCTTGAAGACGCTGAGGCGCCCGGCGAAGGGATCGGCGATGGTCTTGAACACCTGCAGCGAGAGCGGGGCATCGTCGCTGACCGCGCGGCGGGCGGGCTGCTGGTCCGGGGTCGCACCCTCGGCGGCGGCGGCGGCGGGGCTGGGGGCGTAGACGGCGAGAAAGTCGAGCAGAGCGTCGAGGCCGATGTTGAGGCCGCCGCTGGCGATGAGCACGGGAAAGAGACGGCGGGCGCGGACGGCGGCACGCAACCCGGAGACGAGGTGCTCGAGCGGGATGGTGCCCTGCTCGAAGAACTCCTCCATCAGCTTGTCGTCGCCTTCGGCGATGAGCTCGACCAGCGCCTCGTGGCCGGCGCGCGCGGCGGCTTCCGCTTCGCCCTCCAACGCGCCGGCGCAGCCGCGCCCGTTGCCGTTGGGGGTGTACTGCCGGGCCTGCAGTGCGATCAAGTCGGCGACGCCGGTAAAGGCGCGCTGTTCGCCCAAGCCGAGCTGCACCGGGCAGACGCCGCGGCCGAAGCGCTCACGCAGGGCGGCGACGGCGCCCTCGACGGCGGCGTGGTCGTGATCGGCGCGGGTGATGACGAAGATCACCGGCAGTTGCCGCTGCTCGGCCAGCTCCCACAGCTTGGCGGTCTGCACCTGCACGCCGGCGGCGGCGTCCACCACCAGCAGGACACTCTCCACCACCGCCAGCGCGGCGGCGGCTTCATGCACGAACAGGTTCTGGCCGGGCGTGTCGGCGAAGTTGAACTTGACGCCGGCCTTCTCAGGGTCGGTCCACTCGGCCAGCGCCATGCCGGTGGAGATGCTGATGCGGCGCTGGATCTCCTGCTCGTCGAAGTCGGTGACCGTGGTGCCGGTCTCGACCCGGCCCTGCTGCGGGGTGGCGCCGGCGGTGTAGAGCGCCGCCGCGACCAGGGTAGTTTTGCCACAGCCGCCGTGGCCGGCGACGGCCAAGTTGCGAATCTGCGAGCTGGCGTACACCTTCATGCCGCAAACCCCTGCTGCTGCTCCGAAAACGCCATGCTAGCACATTGATTGGCGCGGGCCCCAGCGCGGCTGCGCCGCGCGTCCCGGTGGCGCGCGCGGCCGGCGACCGCCGGTGCTAATGGCGGCGGGTGGTGGGGGTGAAGACGGAGTCGGGGAAGGGGGCGAAGCTGACGTTGAGGAAGTTTTCCTGCTGCACTTCCATCGGACCCTCGTAGCGCTGGATGGTGAAGGGGGTTTCGATGCCGCCGATGCTGCTCCAATCGCCATAGACCACCGACTGTTCGAGGATGCCGCCGGTTTGGGGATCGGTCTGGCGCCAGACCACCCGCACGGGCAGGTGGGAGAAGTGGGAAAAATCCACGGTCGCGGTTTGGCCCTGGGCGGTGGTGAACTGCACCGCCTCCACGGGTTCCTGCTGGAACTGGGTAAGGCCCTGATCGAAGATGAGGGTGTCGGGGGCCTGCGCCCATTGCTTGAGGATGACGTCGAGGGAGTGCGCACTGGCGTCGGCGTGGCTGCGCAACTGGTGGGCGGAGAGCGCCTCCACCCCCTTGAAGGTGATCTGCCAGCCCTTGCCGCCGCTGTAGATGAAGATCACGTTGCGCTTCTTGGTCAGTTCCAGGCGCTCGTCGGTGGGAAAGCGGTAGTAGAGCCAGAAGTGGGTTCCGGCGTTGGCCATGTTGCCGTTGGAATCGAAGGTGTAGAGGCGGCCTTCGCCGCTGCGCTGGTTGATCTGAAGATAGAGCTGGCCACCCATGGCCTGGATGCACTCGGCGACCAGCTGGCGGCCCTTGTCGGCGGTCGGGGTCTGGGGTGCCTGGGGGGCGGCGGGAGGCGGTGCGCCGAGCAGGAGCGCGAGCAACAGCCAGGGAAGACGAACGGGCATGCGAAACCTCCGGGCGCCACTAGAGGGGCGTCAGCGCGGCGATGTTCTCCTGCAGCTTTTTCAGGCCGAAACCGGGAAAGGAGATGGTCAGCTTGGTGTGCTCGCCTTCGCCCTCGACGCGCAGCACGGTGCCCACACCGAAGCGGGCGTGGCGCACGCGGGCGCCGGAGCGCAAGCCGCCGGGCGAGGCGGCGGTTTTCACCGCCGCCTGGCCGGCGCCCGGCCGTTGCAGAAACTGGTGGATGCTCTCCACCGAGTTGTAGGTATGACGGAAGCCGGGACGCTCGGGTTTCACCTCCTGGCTATACCCCTCGCGCACATAGCGGGGGCCGGCGGGGGCGTGCAGGAGGGCGGGGCCGGGCGCGGCGTCGCCGCGCCAGCCGCCTGGGCGCTGGGGGGAGAGGTCCTCGAGCAGTTCCTGGGGCACTTCGGCCAAAAAACGGGAAGGCTGGGTGGGCTCCCAGAGCTGGCCGCCGAAGCGGCGGCGGCGCGCGGCGTGGGTGAGGAAGAGGCGGGCGCGGGCGCGGGTGATGCCGACGTAGCAGAGGCGGCGTTCCTCTTCCAACTCGGCGGGGTTGTTGGCGGTGCGGGAATGGGGGAACAGGCCCTCCTCCAGGCCGGCGAGGAAAACCACGTCGAACTCGAGGCCCTTGGCGGCGTGCAGACTCATGAGCTGGACGCGGGCGGCGGGATCGTACTCGTCCTGGTCACTGACCAGGGCGGCGTGGTCGAGGAAATCGGCGATGGATTCGCCGCGGCCGGCGGCATCGGCGGCGGCGTTCTGCAGCTCGCCGATATTCTCCAGGCGCGATTCGGCCTCGGGGGTGGCCTCGGCCTGGAGCAGGCGGGCGTAGCCGGTGCGCTCGATGACCAGGCGCAGCAGCTCGTCCACCGGCATGGCCTGCGCGGCGCCGGCACGGAGTTCGGCCAGGAACTTGTAAAACGAGGCCAGGGGATCGAGCGCGCGCCGCGGCAAACCGGCGGCGCCCTCGAGGGCGCGCTCGATGGCTTGCAGCGCGGTGAGGTTGTGCTCCAGGGCCAGCCGCTCCAAGGCTTCGAGGGTCACCTTGCCGATGCCGCGGGTGGGCGTGTTGATGATGCGCAGCAGGGCGATGGAGTCGGCGGGGTTGGCGGCGAAGCGCACATAGGCGAGGAGGTCTTTGACCTCGGCACGCTCGTAGAAACTCATGCCGCCGATCACGCGATAGGGCAGATTGAGCTTGCGCAGGGCTTCTTCGAACAGCCGCGACTGGGCGTTGGTGCGATAGAGGATCGCCACCGAACCGGCGGCGGCGGGGAGCTGGCGGATGCGCTCGGCGACGAAGGCGGCTTCCAGCTCGGCGTCGCCAGCCAGGCAGTAGCCCAGAGCGTCGCCGGCGCCGGCCTGGGTCCACAGCACCTTGCCTTTGCGCTCGCGGTTATTGGCCACCACCGAGCCGGCGGCGGCGAGGATGTTCTTGCTGGAGCGGTAGTTCTGCTCCAGCCGGATCACGGCGGCGCCGGGGAAGTCGCGCTCGAAGTCGAGGATGTTGCGGATGTCGGCGCCGCGCCAGGAGTAGATGCTCTGGTCCTCGTCACCCACCACGCACACGCTCTCGGCCTCGGAGGTGAGCAAGCGCAGCAGGTCGTACTGCGGGCGGTTGGTGTCCTGGTATTCGTCAATCAGCAGGTGGCGGTACTGCGCGCGATAGCGCGCGGCGGCGGCGGCGGACTGGCGCAGCAGGCGCTCGGTCTCGAGCAGGAGGTCATCGAAGTCGAGCGCGTTGGCCTGGCGCAGGCCAGCCTGGTAGCGCTCGAAGGCCACCGCCAGGCGTTCGCTCTTGGGATCGCCGGCGCGTTCGCGCCAATCCTGGGGCGACCAGCCCTTGTTCTTGGCGGCGGAGATGCGCGCCAGGACGGCGCGGGGGGCAAAAGCCTTGTCGTCGAGGCCGAGAGCGGAGAGCGCCGACTTCATGAGCCGCAACTGCTCGTCGTCGGCATAGATGACGAAGTCGCGGGTGCCACCGATGTCGGGGTAGTCGCGCCGCAGAGCGCGGACGCAGAAGCTATGGAAGGTGGAGATCCAGGGGCGGTCGTAGCTGGCGTAGGGCAGCAGCGCCGCCACCCGCGCCTGCATTTCCTGCGCCGCCTTGTTGGTGAACGTCATCGCCAGGATGGCGCCAGGCGGGGTGCGATAATGGGCGATGAGATGCGCGATGCGATGCGTGATGACCCGGGTTTTGCCGCTGCCCGCGCCGGCCAGAATCAGCAGCGGCCCGCCCCGATGCTCGACCGCGGCGCGCTGCTGAGGGTTCAAGTCGGCGAGCAGGGACACACCTCATTTTAGCAGTTGACGGCGATGCTCCTTGCCTACTCCATCGTGCTGGGACTGGGCCTGCTGGCGCTGACGCCGCTGTTTCTGCTGCGCAACCCGCCGGACGGGCGCTACACGCGCTTTCTGGGGGAGCGGTTCGGGGCGGTGGGCGCGGTGGCGGGGCGCGGGGCGATCTGGGTGCATGCGGTGTCGGTGGGCGAGGCGCTGGCGATGGAGCGGCTGATCGCGCAACTGCAGCAGCAGTTTCCGCAGCGGCCGGTGGTGCTGTCGGTCACCACGGCCACCGGACGGAGCGTGGCCACGCGGCGGATCGCGGCGGACCGGATCTTCTATTTCCCGCTGGATTTCCGCTTCGCGGCGCGGCGGGCGCTGCGGCGGCTGGAGCCGGCGCTGGTGGTGATCGCCGAGACCGAGATCTGGCCCAACTTCCTGCTGGCGGCGGCGGAGCAGGGGGTGCCGGTGATGTTCCTCAACGGGCGCATTTCGGGGCGCAGCTACGCGCGCTACCGGCTGATCCGGCGCCTGCTGCGGCCGATTTTGAAGAACGTCGCGGGGTTTCTCATGCAGACCGAAACCGACGCGCAGCGGGTGCTTGAGCTGGGCGCCGATCCGGCGCGGGTGCAGGTGGCGGGCAATTTGAAATTCGACCTGATACCGCCCGAGCAGCCGGCGTTTTTGCGGATGCTGCGGGCCCGGTTGACGGAAGCGGGCATCACGCAGGTGCTGGTGGCGGGGAGCACGATGGAGGGGGAGGAGCGGGCGGTGCTGGAGGCCTACCGGCGGGCGGCGGCGGCGGCGAAGTCGGCCACACTGCTGATCCTGGCACCGCGACATCCGCCGCGCTTCGGCCCCGTGGGCGCGATCCTGCAGGCCAGCGGGCTGGCCTGGGTGCGGCGGAGCGAACTCGAGGACACCCCGGGCGCGGGCGGGAGCGGGGCGGCGCCGGGCGGTGAGCGACTGCCGATGGGCGGGGTGCTGCTGCTGGACTCGCTGGGCGAGTTGGCCTCGGCCTATCAGCTCGCTACTTGCGCCTTCATCGGCGGCAGCCTGGCGCCGGCGGGGGGACACAACTTTCTGGAGCCGGCGTACTGGGGCGTGCCCACGGTGTTCGGCCCGCACATGGAGAACTTCGCCGCCATCGCGGAACAGTTCGTCGCCGCCGGCGCGGCGATGCAGGCGGCGAGCGGGTATGAACTGGGCCAGGTGTGGGCGGCGCTGCTCACCGACGCCGGGCTGCGCGAGCGGGTGGGCGGGGCGGCGCGGGCGCTGCTGGAGTCGCAGCGCGGCGCCACCGGGCGGGCGCTGGAGGCGATCGCGGCGGCGCTGCCGGCGGGGGCCGCGCCCCCCAGCGCCGCGACGGCGGCAGCCGAACCTGTAAGCTAACGAGATGGCTGTTCCGCCGATTGCGATTCCGCCCTTTGAGGTAGCCGTCCGGCGCGACGACGCGGGCCCGCCGCTGCCGGCGGGCGTGGGCATCGGCATGTCCCGCCTGCTCGAGACCGCGCTGGGGCAGATTCCCGGCAGCGAGTTGCCGGCACTGAGCGGACGGTTGTGGATCGGCGACCGCTGGCAAGTCGAGGTGACGCTGGGCGATCAGCGCCACGCGGAAGAGGCCGAGTTCGCGCGCGGGCATCATCTGCTGGCGCGGCTGGCGGAATATGTGGCCAAGCTGAGCGGCGGGGCGCTGCCGGAAAGCGCGCTGGGAGCCTTCGCGGATCTCGAGACGGCCGCGCCGGGGGCGCTGCTGCACTACCTCGCGGGGCTGGGCGCGGAGGGCAGCGAGCGGCGGCGGCTGTGGCAGCGCGCCTTCGAGCTGGATCCGGCGATGCCGGCGGCGCGCGCCGGCCTGGCCCAGATGCTGTTGGCCGCGGGCCAAGCCGATGCGGCGGCGGCGCTGGCGCGGGGCGCGGGGATTCAGGATCCGGGGCGCGCCGCCGAGCTGGGATTGGGATTGTGGGCGGCGGGGCATCCCGATCTGGCGCTGGAGCTGCTGCCGGCGGCGGCACGGGCGCAGCCGCCGGATCCGATGGTACTGGCGGCGCTGGCGGCGCTGGTGGCGGAGCACGCGCCGCCGGGCGAGGAGGGCAACGCGGCGCGCGAGGAGGCGCTGCTACTGGCCTCGCAGGCGACCCAGCTCGCCGGCGACGACCACCGCTCCTGGGCGGCGCTGGCGGACGTGCATCGCGCGCGCGGGGACCACGCGCAGGGCGGCTTCTACTATGGGTTTGCCCTGCGGCTGGCGCCCGACGACGCGGCGCTGTTGAAGAACGCCGGCGCCAACTGGCTGCTGGCGCGCGAGCCGCGGCAAGCGCTGCCATTGATCGAGCGGGGGCTGGCGGCGACGCCCGAGGACGCCGAGCTGCACGCCAATTTAGCCTTCGCGCGGCACCTGCTGGGCGAAACGGCGACGGCGCTCGCGGCCGCCCGGCGGGCGGCGGCGCTGCATCCCCAGGACGCGCGGCTGCAGGTGCTGCTGGGCGAGCTGGCGCTGGCGGCGGGCGAACGCGAGGCGGCGCTGGAGGCGTGGGCGCGGGCGACGGAGCTGGAGCCCAGCTTGACGCTGAATCCCGCCGGCGGAAATTTAGGACTGGAGCGAGGCGAATGAGCGAACTGCCGATCGAGATTACCGTGGTGGAGCTGGCCGAGCGGCGCAAGTCGGGCGAGGCGGTGCGCCTGCTGGACGTGCGCGAGCTATGGGAGTTCGAGCAGGCGCATCTGGAAGGCGCCGATCACATTCCGATGGCGCAGGTGCCGATGCACCGCGAGACGCTGGCCGCCGACGCCGAGATCATCTGCTATTGCCACACCGGGCGGCGCAGCCTGATGGCGGCGCAATGGCTGCGGCGGGCGGGCGTGGCCGGGGCGCGCTCGCTGGCGGGCGGGATCGAGCAGTGGGCGGTGGAGATCGACCCGACGGTGCCGCGGTATTGACGCGCCCCGGGCGGGGTGGCTCGACGGCAGACCGGTTTTAGTGGAGGCCGAGGCGGCCGAGGATGACGGTGAGGAGGATGACGCCGAGGACGATAGCGGTGACGCCGACGAATTTGTAGTCGTGGTCGACGAAGAAGGCGATGCAGGAGAGGATGACGCGGGCCACCGGGGTGAGGATGAGGACCACGGTGGCGGCTTGCATCAGGGCGGAAGGATCGAGATGCAGCAGGCCGCGCCAGACAGCGCTCCAGCCCAGGATGGTGGGCGCGGTGTAGGCGATGGTGGTGGGATGGATGAGCGCCATTACCACGCCCGCGGCGTAGAGCGCGGTACTGAACACCATGCCCCAGAACAGGGTGCGGAAGACGACGGCGTAGACGTTTGCGGCCGCTTCCTTCATTTCATGTGGCATCGTCGTCTCCCTAGCTCCCCAGGTTCGGCAGCATGACGTGGAAGCGCAGCGCCAGCGCCTTGGCGAGCATGCCGTAGGCGAGGTAGAGCATGAGCACGGCGAAGACCGCCTTGAGCACCGCCGAGCGCAGTTTGTTCATGACGCGGGTGCCGATCTCGGCGCCCACGGTGGTGCCCAGCGCCACCGGCGCGACCACGAAGAACTGGATCAAGCCGGCGAGATAGAACAGAATGGAGCCCACCGCGGCGGTGACGCCGATCATCATCTTGCTGGTGCCGACCGCGGCCTTCATGGGCACATTCATGTAGCGGTTCATGGCGCTGACCTTGAGCACGCCGCCGCCGACGCCGAGCAGGCCGCTGGCCATGCCGGCGAGCCAGGAGACGCCCAGGCCGACGCCGGTCCCCTTGACGACGTAGTCCACGCGCTTGTGAAGGGCGTGGTCCTCGTACGTGCCGTCGAGCGCGAGCCAGCGCGAGACCGCGTCCGGCCGGGCGCCGGTGAAGCCGCCGGCGGCGATCTGGCGGTCGTCGAGCTTGCGGGTGACGAAGGCGGTGTAGGACATGTAGAGCAGGAGCGCGGCGAACAGCAGCAGCATGATCCACTCGCGCAGGTAGAGCGCCAGCACGCTGCCCGACAGGGCGCCGATGGTGGTCGCCACTTCGAGGAACATCCCGAGTTTGAGGTTGGTGATGCGCTGCTCGACGTAGCTGGAACCGCCGGCGTTGCTGGTGGCGATGACCGAGACCAGGCTGGCGGCGACCGCCAGCTTCACCGGCAGTTTGAACATCAGGACCAACGCGGGGACGATGAAGATGCCACCGCCCACGCCGAGCAGGGCGCCGAAGAAACCGGCGACCAGCGCGCTGGCGAACAGCACGCTCACGAAGCGCAGGTTGTAGGGCATGCCGCATCAGTTTTACACACCCGGGTGTGGGAATCGCGTGCAAAACTAAAGCTGAAGAGGCGGGCGGGCGCGGTTCTACAATTGCGCATCCATGGCAATCAGCGACCAACTCTCGATGCAGGGGCTGCCGGCGAATCTGCTGGCGGAGCGTTCGCTGCTGGGGGCCATCCTGCTCGACGGTTTTCACTATTACGAGACGGCGGAGCTGCTCGACCCGGACGACTTCCACCTGGAGAGCCACCGCAAGATCTACCGCGCCATCCGCGAGCTGGCGCAGGCCAACATCGCGGTGGACTTCATCACCCTGGGCGAGGCGCTGAGCCGCAGCCACGACCTGGAGGCGGTGGGCGGGCACGTCTACCTGACCACGCTCACCGACGGTTTGCCGCGCGGGGTCAACGCCCTACACTACGCCCAGATCGTCAAGGAGCGGGCGATCGAGCGCCAGTGCCTGGCGGCGGCGAACGAGGTGACGCAGGCGGTGCTGGCGGGCGAGGGCGGACCGGCGGTGCTGGAGCTGGCGCAGCAGCGCTTTTTTGCCATCGCCGCCAGCCGCGAGCAGCAGGGGTTGACCAGCATCGGCGCCATGACGGGGGCGGTGCTGGAGAAGCTGGACAAGCTGCGTGGAGCCGAGATCAGCGGGCTGGCAACCGGGTTCAAGGAGCTGGACCAGCTCACCGCCGGGCTGCAGGCGGCCGATCTGATCATCGTCGCCGGGCGGCCGTCGATGGGCAAGACCTCGTTCGCGATGAACATCGTCGAGCATGCGGCGCTGGCCGAGGGCAAGATCGCCGCGGTGTTCAGCCTGGAGATGTCGAAGGTGCAACTGGTGCTGCGCATGCTGTGTTCGACCGCGCGGGTCAACGCCCACAAGCTGCGCAGCGGCTTTCTGGGGCGGGAAGACATCAGCAAGCTCACCGCCGCCGCCGGGCGGCTGGCGCAGTCGGGCATCTATATCGACGACTCCTCGGGCACCGACCTGACCGCCATCCGGGCCAAGTGCCGGCGGCTGGCGGCCGAGTTGGCGACGCAGCAGCCGGCGCGCACGCTCGACCTGGTGGTGGTGGATTACCTGCAGCTCATGGGCTCGGCGGGCAAGGCGGAGAACCGCAACCTGGAGGTGAGCGCGATGTCGCGCGGGCTGAAGCTGCTGGCCAAGGAGCTGAACACGCCGGTGGTGGTGCTGTCGCAGTTGAGCCGCGCGCCGGAGCAGCGGCCGGGCAATCACGAGCCCATTCTGAGCGATCTGCGCGAGTCAGGCGCGATCGAGCAGGACGCCGACCTGGTGATGTTCATCTACCGGCACGAGGTCTACCATCCCGACGATGCGGAGGAAAAGGGCAAGGCCAAGGTGATCATCGCCAAGCAGCGCAACGGCCCGATTGACGCGCTCAAGCTGGCCTTCCTGCACGACTACACGCGGTTTGAGAACCTGGCGGCGGGGTTCGGGGCGGAGGAATAGCCGGCTTAGCCGTTCTGCGGGACCAGCGGGGGCGGGGCGAGGGGGTGGGAGTCCTTCCAGATGATGTTCACCAGCGGCATCCGGGGCACGATGGAGCGCACGATGCGCTCGGCTTGCTGTTTCGCCTGATCGCTGGCGACGGTGCCGAAGAGCACCACCTTTTGGTCGTAGATTTGAGCGGAGACGCGCGCGAGCGCCGGCACCTTGGCCAGGGCATCGGCGATGCGGGCCTGGGGGTCGGTGGCGGCGGGCGGGGGCGGCAAGGCGGTGGTGAGGGGGAGGGCGGTGCTTTCCTGCGGCGGCGGGGGAGCGAACGAGTCCTGATTCACCAAGATCTGGTCATTGACCCCGGAGACGCCGGGGATGGACTTCACCAACGCGACCGCGCGGGTGGCATAGGCTTCCTGAGGAACGACGCCGTTGAGGGTGACCAAGCCGGCCTTGCCGACATTGGCCGTGATGGTCTGCGAACCCAGCACCGGATCGTTGGAGAGGCGCTGCATGATGGCGCCGGTAAGCGCCGTGGTGCCCTCGGCCGGCAAGGGCATCGCAGGAGTGGCGGTGGTGGCGCCGCCGGGCAATTGGGGCGGCGTGGCCTGGGCCGCGGCCCAGGGGGCGCAGAAGGCGGCGGCCAGCGCGAGGCGGGCGGCGACAGAGATGGCGCGAGATGCCATGGCAGGGGTCTCCAGTGTGCTATTGCAAATACGACATCGCGCCAAGCGAGGTTGCACCTCGGCCGCAAGGTCTTTCATTTTACCGCTTTCCAGTCCCTGGCGGCGGACGCCACCGCCTGCAGCAGGCTGTCCTCCTGCGCCGGCAGCACGGTGCGCAAGTCGAGCAGGCAGCGGCCATCCTCGAGGCGCGCCACCACCGCCGGGGTCTGGCGGCTGAGCCGGGGCGCCAGCGCCGACGGTAGGGCGATCACGACGCCGGGGAGGGCGGCGTCGGGGGCCGAGCCGCCGCCGAGCAGCGAGGCGGCGGGCTGGATTTCAGCGCCGAGAGAGGGCGGCAGGCGCGCCGCCAGGGCGCGGGTGCGCGCTTCCAAGCCTTCGCCCCGGGCCATGGCGGTGACCGGCAGCGCCTCCCACGCCTGGCGCGCGTGCAGGGCGAGGGTCGCCTCCAGCGCGGCGAGGCGCAGCTTGTCCAGGCGCAGGGCGCGGAACATGGGGTTGGCCCGCAGCCGCGCGATGAGGGCGGCGCGGCCGCTGATCAGGCCGGCCTGCGGGCCGCCGAGCAGCTTGTCGCCGCTGTAGGTAACGAGATCGGCACCGGCCTCGAGGCTGGCGCGCACCCCCGGCTCCTGGGGCAGGCCGGGCAAGGGCGCGAGGCAGCCGCTGCCCAGGTCGGCCACCAACGGCAGGCGGCGCGCGCGCGCCAACTTCGCCAGCTCGGCCAGCGGGGGCTGGCCGACGTAGCCGCGCTGGACGAAGTTGGAGCGGTGCACACGCAGAATGACGCGGGTGTGGGGCGTGATCGCGTGGGCGTAATCGTCGAGCCGGGTGCGGTTGGTCGCGCCCACCTCCACCAGCCGGGCGCCGCCGCGGGCGACGATGTCGGCAATGCGGAAGCTCTCGCCGATCTCCACCAGCTCGCCGCGTGAGATCAGGATTTCGCCGGCGAGATCGCGGGCGAGCGTGTTCAGCGCCAGCATGACAGCGGCGGCGTTGTTGTTGACCACCAAGCCGGCCTCGGCGCCGGTGAGCTCGGCCAGCAAGCCGTCGAGGTGGCGGTCGCGCCGGGCGCGCCGGCCGGTGGCAAGATCGAACTCGAGGTTGGTGTAGTTGGCCGCGACCTCGGCCAGACGCGCGACCGCGGCCGGGGCCAGCGGGGCGCGGCCCAGGTTGGTGTGCAGGATGACGCCGGTGGCGTTGATCACCGGGCGCTGCGACGGCGCCAGGCGCGGCCGCGCCGCAGCGTGCAGGGCGGCGTCGAGTTGGGCCAAGCCGTCTTCCGCCGGCGCCGCGCGCAGCGCGGCCAGCACCTGCTGAATCACGGCCCGGGCCCGCGCCGGGCCCAGCTCCGCCCACAGCGGCGCGAGCGCGGGCCGGCGCAACAGCTCATCCACGCCGGGAATCCGCCGCCGCCACTCGCCCGCCGCGCTCATGCCATTGGGGCCGCGCCGCCGCCGCCCTCAGGCGGCGGACTGCTGCTTCAGGCGCTCGGCCTGGAAGTAAGCGCTCACCGCCTGCAGCAGGGGCTGCAGCTTGCCGTCCATGACGTCGGCAAGCTGGTGCAGGCTGACGCCGGCGCGATGGTCGGTGACGCGGTTCTGAGGAAAGTTGTAGGTGCGGATCTTCTCGCTGCGGTCGCCGCTGCCCACCTGCTGCTTGCGCTCGGCGGCGATCGCCTGGTGCTGCTTTTCCTGTTCCAGCTCCAGCAGGCGCGAGCGCAGCACGCGCTCCGCCTTGGCGCGGTTCTTGATCTGCGATTTCTCGTCCTGGCAGGAGACGATCAGGCCGGTGGGGAGGTGGGTGATGCGCACCGCCGAGTAGGTGGTGTTGACCGACTGCCCGCCGGGGCCGGAGGAACAGAAGGTGTCAATGCGGATGTCCTTGGGGTCGATCCTGACGTCCACTTCCTCCGCCTCGGGCAGCACCGCGACCGTCACCGCCGAGGTGTGGACGCGGCCCTGCTGCTCGGTGGCGGGCACGCGCTGCACGCGATGCACGCCGCTTTCGTGCTTGAGCTGACTGTAGGCGCCGCGGCCTTCGACGATGGCCACCACCTCCTTGAGGCCGTGCACGCCGCTCTCGCTGGTGGAGAGCACCTCGACGCGCCATTTCTGCTGCTCGGCGAAACGGCAGTACATGCGGAACATCTCGGCGGCGAAGAGCGTGGCTTCGTCGCCGCCGGTGCCGGCGCGAATCTCCAAAACCACGTTCTTCTCGTCGTTGGGATCCTTGGGCAAGAGCAGCTCGCGCAGCCGCTGTTCACTTTCCACCGCCGCGGGATCGAGGTGCTGGAGTTCTTCGCCGGCCAGTTTGCGCAGCTCGGGATCGTCGTCGTGGAGCATCTGGCGGGCGTCGGCCGCCTGCTGCTGCAGGTGGCGGAAGCGGCGGAACTCGTCCACCGTGGGCTGCAACTCGGCGTGGGCGCGGGCGGCCTTCTGGTAGCGGGCGCTGTCGCCGATCACCTCGGGCGAGGCGAGCTGGGCGGTCAGCGCGTCGTACTGCGACTCCAGTTGTTGCAGCTTGTCGAACATTGTAACGTTCGCGGAATCAGTGAGATAGAACCATTATAGCCTATTCGTCCAAGCCCGCCCAGAGGTCGTCCACGGCGCCGGTGGAGGGCAAGGGGACACCGGCGGCGAGGTGAAACAGCTCGCGCCCGCCGGCCAAGCGCAGAAACGTCTCCACCCGCTCGAAGAGCGGGGCCTGGGTGGCATGGCAGCGAAAAGCCTGGATCTTGCGCTCGACCCAGGCAGCGACCGGCACGGCAACGTCGGGCGGAGGCAGAAACAGTTTGGGGAAATCGGGCGGTTGGAAGGCGGCGGTCGAATACAACAGGCGGGATACCTGGAACGCCGGCAGGTCTTCGGTTCCGGGAAACGGACGCTGTTGTGCCGCATAGTGGAACGCGGCGGTGGCGAAGGTGCCGGCCATGGCGTGGTCGGGGTGGCCGGTGACGGAGCCTTCCGGACCAAAACTGAGCATCAGGTTGGGGCGGTAGTCGCGGATTACGGCGACCAGCCGGCCCACCGTGGTGTAGAAATCGGCTTCGGCCAGGTGCGCGTCGGGCAGGTCCCAGACCTCATGCCGGGCGAAGCCGAGCAGCTTGCAGGAGTGGGCCAGCTCGGCGCGGCGCAAGGCCTGCAGAGCAGCGTTGTCGGCGGCGCCGCCGCGGTTGCGCGCGGCCTCGCCGGCGGTGAGGCAGACCAAGCGGCAGTGAACACCATGGGCTGAGTAGAGCGAGACGCTCCCGCCGAAGGCCGCCGCCTCATCGTCGGGGTGGGCGGAGATGCAGAGGATGCGGCGCATGTTCGATTATGTCCGCTTCCGCTCCCGAAGCGTGCGAAAGCGGACACCGCGGGCTCACGAGGGAAGGGGCAAGTTGCTTTTTATCAGCGGGTTGCGGAATGGCCGACGGGCTGCAGCGGTAGAGGGCGACATGGCCCGGCGCGCTTCCATTCGGAATCTGCTGCTGCTGCTCCTCCTCGCGGTGGTGGCAGCCGGGCCATTGCGCGCCGGCGTGGCCGTCGCCAACCGCGCCTTAGGCCAGCGCTATCCGGCCGTGGCGGCGATCGAGATCCTGCTGCTGCACCGGTAAGGGAACGGGGCTACCACTCGCCGTCCTGCTGCAGCTTGCGGATTTTGCGCTTGATCAGGTCGCGCTTCAGCGTGCTCAGGTGGGAGAGGAAAAGAATGCCGTTGAGGTGATCCACCTCGTGCTGGATGGCGCGCGCCAGCAGTTCCTCGCCGGCGGCCTCAAACCATTCGCCGCGGGCATTCTGGGCGCGCACGGTGACCGCCATGGCGCGGGTGACGTCGGCGCGAAAGCCGGGCACGCTGAGGCAGCCCTCCTCGCCGGTCTGCTTGCCCTGGCGGCGGGTGACCACGGGGTTGATGAGCACCAACTTCTGCGCCGGATCTTCGCCGGTGCTGCAGTCAATCACCGTCAGGCGCTGCCCCAAGCCGATCTGCGGCGCCGCCAGGCCGACGCCGGCGGCGGCGTACATGGAGGCAAACATATCGTCAATCAAGGCGTGCAGCCCGGGGGTGTCGAACTCGGCCACCGGCGCGGCGGGGGTGGTGAGGATGGGATCGGGAAACTTGACGATGGGATAAAGCTTGGGCATGCGTTGGGCGGAGGCTCAGTAGGCACGCACCTGCTCGCCATATTGATTGTAATTGCGGAGCAGCTCGAGCACAGAGTCGCCGCCGAACTTCTCGAGCGCGGCCTGGGCGAGGACAAAGGCGACCATGGCCTCGGCCACCACGGCGGCGGCGGGCACGACACAAACGTCGGAGCGTTCGTAGGCGGCCTGGACCGGCTCGCGGGTGGCGAAGGCCACGCTGGCCAAGGGGCGGCGGAGGGTGGAGATGGGCTTGAGGTAGCCGCGGAGGACGAGTTCCTCACCGTTGGTCATGCCGCCTTCGAGGCCGCCGGCGTGGTTGCCGCTGCGGGTAAAGCGCGACTGCTCACGGTCGTAGCCGATGGGGTCCTGGGCGGCCGAGCCGGGGGCGGCGGCGACGGTGACGCCATCACCGATCTCGACGGCCTTGACCGCCGGGATGGACATCAGCGCCTGCGCCAGCCGGCCATCGAGGCGCTCGTCCCAGTTGGCGCAAGTGCCCAGGCCGGGGGGAAGGCCGTAGGCGCGCACCTCGAATACGCCGCCGGCGGTGTCGCCGGTGCGCAGGGCGTGATCTACTTCCGCCTTCATAGCGGCTTCGGCCTCGGCGTCCAGGCAGTGCAGCAGCACCTGCTCGCGCGCCGCCAGCGCGCGCAGCCGGTCGCGGGTGACTTCGGCGCCGGGCGGCAGGGAGGCGGCGCCGACGGCGGTGACGTGGCTGAGGACTTCGATGCCGAGCTGGCGCAGCAGGAGCTTGGCCATGGCGCCGGCGGCGACGCGGGCGGTGGTCTCGCGCGGGCTGGCGCGCTCGAGCACGTAGCGGGCCTCGGGGAAGTTGTACTTGAGCGCGCCGGCGAGGTCGGCGTGGCCGGGGCGGGGGCTGGCGACGGGGCGGGCAGCGTCGCCCGCGGGCGATTCCACCGCCAGGGTCTGCTTCCAGTTCTCCCAGTCGCGATTGGCGACCTGGATCGCCACCGGCGACCCGATGGTGCAACCGTTGCGCACGCCGGCGAGGAACTCGGGAGTGTCGCGCTCGAGCTTCATGCGGCCGCCGCGGCCGTAGCCCTGCTGCCGGCGCCAGAGCTCGCGCGCCACGAAGGCAGCGTCGAGCGGCACCCCGGCGGGCAGGCCGGAGAGCAGCGCCAGCACGGCCTGGCCGTGGGATTCGCCGGCGGTGGAGAGGGCGAGCATGGTGCGGGGTTTCAGTTTACCTTGGGGGCGCCCGGCGCGGCGCGGCCCCCGCGCGGGTATGCTAGATTCGGGCAGGAGGAGCTAAATTGGCCGCCATCGCGCCGCCGCAAGGCGAAGAATCGGGTGCCTGGCCGCTGGCCGTCTGGGGGCGGCGGCAGCTCGAGGGCCTGGGCGCCTTCTCCAGCTTCACCGGCACCGCCTTCCGCAACATGTTCGCGCGCCCGTTTTATGGCGGCGACCTGCTGTTGCAGATGGACGCCATCGGGGTGGGCTCACTGCCGATCGTGGTGCTGACCGGCTTCTTCACCGGGGCGGTGATGGCGCTGCAGCTGGCGGCGACGCTCAACCAGTACGGCCAGATCGAGCGCACCGGGCAACTGGTGGCGCTGTCGCTGGTGCGCGAGTTGGGGCCGGTGCTGACCGGACTGATGGTGGCGGGGCGCAACTCGGCCGGCATGGCGAGCGAGCTGGGCTCGATGGTGGTGACCGAGCAGGTGGACGCGATGCGGGCGCTGGGCACCGATCCGGTGAAGAAGCTGGTGACACCGCGGCTGCTGGGCACGATCGTGATGATGTTCTTCCTGGCGATCGTCGCCGATCTGTGCGGGCTGATCGGGGGGTTCCTCTACGCGGTCTTCTCGCTGGGCCTGGATCCGCGCCAGTACTGGTATACGGCGATGCAGTCGCTGGCGGCCACCGACATCAGCCAGGGGTTGATCAAGCCGGTGGTGTTCGGCACGATCGTGGCGGCGGTGGGCTGCTACTACGGCATGTCGGCGCGGGGAGGGACGCGGGGCGTCGGCAAGGCCACCACGACCTCGGTGGTGGCGGCGTCGGTGCTGATCATTCTCAGCGACTTCCTCATCAGCCGGGTGCTGATCGGCATCTTCGGCGCCTGAGGCGCGCGCCATGGCGTTGCCCCGGCCCACGCTGATCGAATTCGACCGCGTCAGCCTGGGGTTCGACGCACAGCCGGTGCTGGAGGACGTGAGCTTCGCGGTGCGGCGCAGCGAGACCAAAGTGTTGCTGGGCGAGACCGGGGCGGGCAAGTCGGTGGTGCTGAAGCTGGCGATCTGGCTGCTGCGCCCGGACGCGGGGCGGGTGGAGGTGCTGGGGGAGGCAGTGAGCCGGCTGCCGGAGCGGGAGCTGTACGCGCTGCGGCGGCGGATCGGCATCGTGTTTCAGGAGAGCGCGCTGTTCGACTCGCTCACGGTGCGCGAGAACGTGGCCTACCGGCTGGAGGAGGAGCGGCGGCTGAGCGAAGACGAGATCGAAGCTCGGGTGCGGGCCTGCCTGGCGGCGGTGGAGCTGGAGGAGGCGATCGACAAGATGCCGGCCGAGCTCTCGGGCGGCATGCAGCGGCGGGTGTCGATCGCGCGCGCGCTCTCCACCGAACCCGAAATTCTGCTCTACGACTCGCCCACCGGCGGGCTGGATCCGATCACGGCGACCAACATCATGGAGCAGATCATCCGGCTGCGGGACGTGAACCGGGTGACGGCGCTGCTGGTGACGCACCGGCTGCAGGACGGGTTCCTGATGGCGACGCATTGCTGGGATCCGGAGGCCAACGCGCTGCGCGCGGCGGCGGCGGAGGATCACGCCACCTCGTTTCTGGTGCTGCACCAGCGCCGGGTGCTGTTCGACGGGCCGCTGCAGGCGCTGCGCGGGAGCGGGGACGCGTACCTCAAGCAGTTTCTGACGACGTAGACGTTGCGGTGGTTGACATCACCAGCCGGGCGAGTCAGCCTTGGGGCATGGTTCCCGCGCTCGCGGCCCTGGCGGCGATTCTCACGGCCCTGCCCGCGCGCGCGCCGCGGCCGGCGTCGATTTTGCCGGCGGTGGCCCCGGTGGCGCTGACGGGGGCGTGGGCGACGGTCGGGCTGCCGGCGGCGCCGCTGGGGATCGCGGTGCACGACGGCACGATCTGGGTGTGCGGCTGGGACGAGATGATCGCCGAGAGCGCCGATGGCGGGCGCGACTGGACGGTGCGCAACCTGAAGGCGGAGAACGGCGAGCTGCTGTTTTCCTTCGCCTTTTTCGGCAAGAGGAGGATGGCGGTGTTCGGGTCGGCGGGGCTCTGGTACAGGTCCACCGACGGCGGCGAAACGTGGAAGCGGCGGGCGTATTTGCCGCGCAACGGCCTGAGCGAAGTGGTTTTTGCGGATGCGAAGCACGGCTACGGCCTGAACGCCAGCCAGTTCGCCGTGACCGGGGACGGGGGCGAATACTGGACGTTTCGCTCCCTCAAAGCCGCGCCCGCGGGCCCGATGGCGGTGCTGGACGCGCGGCGCATGGCGGTTGTGGTCAGCCCGGAGAAGGCGAAAGCGGATACGATCCTGCTGACCAACGACGGCGGCAGGCACTGGCGCAGGCTGGACTTCGCAGCCGGGCAGGAGTGGAGCGGGATGCTGGCGCGGCCGTCGGGCTACGCGGCGTATGGCACGATGCTGCAGGGGAAACGCCACGTTCGGGACGCGGCGACCTCGTCCGACGGCACGACCTGGCTTCGCGGCCCGGCGCCGGCGGCGCGGTTCAGCGACTGCACCGCGCAGGGATGCCTGGCCGATGAGGGCGCCGCGTGGGCGGCGGCGCCGTCGCTGCAAACGCTGAAAGCGGTGCCCGACGACGCAGACCACCCTACGACCGGCGCGTGGGCGGCGGACGGAGCGACGTTCTGCCGGGTCAGCGCCACGCTGCGCTGCCGCACCGGAAGCGCGCTGTGGCACGCGGGTCCTGCGGCGCCACCGCCCAGCCTCGCCGGGGCGCAAGCGGCGCGGTGTGAGCGCTGCGGGCCTCCGAAGTACCCGCCGGCGGCGCGCG
The DNA here is from genome assembly GCA_027451805.1 of Acidobacteriota bacterium. Lineage (GTDB taxonomy): Bacteria > Acidobacteriota > Terriglobia > Terriglobales > SCQP01 > SCQP01. Next base: position 8,193 of record DAIDIF010000053.1, on the reverse strand, counting down.
CGGCGCTCCTTCAGGGCAGCGTCACCATCAAGGCGGAGGTCGGCAAGGATGGCCGAATCCACGACCCGGTGGTGAGCGCCGCACCGGCGGAGGTCTTAGCCGCCGCCACACTGGAGGCGTTGAAGACGTGGCGGTATCATCCGCTGGTGATCGGCGGCAAGACGCTGGCGGTGAGCACGCAGATTACGGTAAGCTTCACGCTCGGCCCTTAGCGCCGGGGGCGGGCGAGCTGGGCGGTTAAGGCGAGGCGGGCGAGGACGAGGGGTTTGTCGAGGGTGAAGTTGGCGCTTTCGGCGCGGGCGATGGCGGTGGGGAGATCGAATTGGGCGGCGAGGGCGTAGATTTGGGCGACCTGCCAACTGGCGGCTTGCAGATGCAGCGCCTGTTGGGCGCGGGCGGCGTCGTCGCCGTTGTTGTAGTCGTCGTCGGCCTGGCGGGCGAGGCGGCCGGCGGCGTCGAGGCATCTCGCCATTAGCGCGCCGGCGTCGGCGGTGTCGCCGAGATGGGCGTAGACCAACGCCAGGCGGGCGGCGGCCGGCGCCTGGGTGGCCAGGAGGCCCCGGCTGAGCAGGTCGGCGGCGCGGTCGGCGGCGGCGAGGGAGGCGTCGGGGTTGCTGCGCTGCTGGCGCACCGCCTGATTCAGGCGCGCGTAGAATTGCGCCACCGGCGCGGCCGCAGCCGATGAGCCGTCGGCAACGCCGAATTGCGGACGGAAGGTGAAGGCGAAGCGACCGTTCCCCCGCACCGGGAAATAGCTGAACGGAGAGCTGCCAAGGGAGAAACCGGGGTGGTCAGCGGCCCATTGCGCGGCGCGGGACGGATCCACGGCGCGCAGCAGGGCGAGGAGGCGGACGGCGGCGCTGCGCTCGAAGCCGCTGTCGGAGGCGGGCGCGGCGGTGAGCGCATCGCCGGCGAGACGGCGGAGGAGTTCGAGCGCGGCGGTTTCGAGGGTGCGGTTGAGCGCGGGCTCGGCACCGCGGCCGGCCTGGAGGAAGAACACCGCGGCGCTGATCTGACGCGGATCGGTTTCGTCGCCGGCGCGGAGGTAGCCGTCGGTCAGCAGGGCGGTGAGGTCGAAGCCCTGGAGCCGGCGGCGCTCGACCAGCGCGGCGGCACCGCGGAAGGGGAACGCACCCTGAAGCTCGCACTCCTGCACCAGGTTCATGGCCGCGGCGGGCGAGAGGCGGGCGGCGAGCAGGAGCTGGTCGTAGAGCGGGGCTTGCGGGACATCGGCCAGGCGCACCAGGGCGAGGGCGGCCGGCTCGCCGGAGTTGCGCGCCAGCTCGCTCACCGCCTCGAGCTCGGCGTTTTCCTTGATCTGCTCGCGGGCCTGGCCAGCGGGGGTGGAGAGATCGGCGGGGGCGGGGAGGGCGAGCGCCAGTTGGAAGGCAGCGGTGTCGTCGGCCAGCGCCTGGGCGCGGAATTGCGGCAGTTCGGCGCGCGCGACCGCGATCAGCAGTTGGGGCGCGGCCCAAGCGGGGGCGGCTTCGGCGTCGGCGCGCGCGGCCTGCAGAAGCTGCGTGGCGCGAGCCAGGCGGGCACCGGTGAGGGGGGCGCGGCGCCCGCGCCAGCCGCCGCGGAATTGCGCCACCGCCAGCTCCGCCAGCAGAGCCACGCAAACCGCAATGTACCGCCGGCGCATGGAGCGATCAACTTCCTCTATGGATAGTAATCGAGACGATGTGCACCGGCGTCAGCGGCCGGTTGTTGCTGGGATCGGTGGGGACGCGGCTGATGGCGTCGGCCACGTTCTGTCCCGCCGTGACCTGGCCGAAGATGGTGTAGTTGCCGTTGAGCGAGGGGTAGGGGGCGACGGTGATGAAGAACTGAGTGCCGTTGGTGTTGGGGCCGGCGTTGGCCATGGCCAGGCGGCCGGGGCCGTCGAAGTTGAGCAAGGGGGCGATCTCGTTGGGGAACATGTAGCCGGCGTCGCCGGTGCCGTTGCCCAGGTAGTCGCCGCCCTGAATCATGAAGTTGGGGATAACGCGGTGGAAGGTGAGGCCGTTGTAGAAGGGGGTGTGGGTCTCGATCTTGCCGGTGCGGGGGTTGCGCCAGGGCTGAGTGCCTTCGGCCAGGCCGATGAAGTTGCCCACCGCCAGCGGGGCGCGGCGCGGGAAGAGTCGTACCGTGATCGTCCCCAGATCGGTCCGGATGGCGGCGGTGTAGGCGCCGGGCGGCGCCGGGCGCGGGCCGGGAACCGCGCCGCCATGGCAGGCGGCGAGCCCCATTGCCAGCACCGCCAGGGCGAAACCCAGCAACGTTTTGCGCATGCTGTCATTTTACCGCCTTCGTCTCTGTCCCTCTTCATTGCTATGATCGTCTCAGGCTGTTAGACCACTTGCCGGCCGGAAGCCGCGATGCGCATCGAAACCGCGCAGTTGGGCAAACTGCAATGCCGGATCGCCGATCCCGGAGGGCGGGCGGCGGCAGGGCCGCCGCTGGTGCTGGTGCATGGGCTGGGCGGAGGGGTGTGGGGCTGGGACAACTTTCAGCGCCACTTCGCCGAGCGTGGCTGGCGCAGCTTCGGGCTGGAGCTGCCCGGGCACGGCGAGCAATGCGATCCGGTGACGGCGGAAAAGATGGGCCAGTACAGCGTGGAGACCTACGCGCTGTGGGTCTCGGCGGCGCTGGCGGAGATCGGGCCGGCGGTGGTGATCGGGCACAGCATGGGCGGGTTGGTGGCACAGAAGCTGGCCGAGTCACAGCATCAGGAAGGCTATGTCTTCCTGGCCAGCGCGCCCCCGTGGCACATGTTCCGCCGGGCCTACGCCAGCATGTGGGGGCACCTGCTGCGCCATCCCTGGCGGGAGGTGCTGGCGCCGCTGACCGGGCGGACGCTGGTGCTGGACAGCCGGATGCAGGAATCGCTGGTCAACAACCGGCTGCCGCCGGAGGTGCGGGCCGAGATCGCCTTACGCGACGTGCCGGACTCGGGGCGGGCTTCGATGCAGATGGTGGTGGGCCTGGTCAGCGTGGACGCGCAGCGGGTGACGTCGCCCTGCCTGGTGGTGGGGGGGCTGGACGACCGCCTGATCCCAGTCTCGGAGCAGCGGCGGCTGGCGCGGTTTTACGGCTGTCCGCTGCAGTTGCACGATCGCGGCCACATGCTGATGCTGGAGCCGGGCTGGGAAGAGGTGGCGGACGGCATTCTGCAATGGACGGAGAGCCTGCCGGCGGGGGCCGACGCCGCCGCCGAAGCGGCTACTTCCATTTGAGGCTGCAGCCCAGGCTGGGGCGCTGAACGGGGTTCACGGGACGGCCGGTGAGCAGGGCGTCGAGGGCGGCGCGCAGGTCGCGGCCGTCCACGGGAATGCCGTTGCCGGGGCGGCTGGCGTCGAGCTGGCCGCGGTAGGCGAGTTTGCGGGCGGCGTCGAAGAGGAAGAAATCGGGGGTGCAGGCGGCAGCGTAGGCGCGGGCAACGGCTTGCGTCTCGTCGTAGCAGACGGGGAAGACGAAGCCCTGCTCGACCGCCATCGCGCGCAGGCTGGGCGGAGAATCCAGCGGATAGGCGGCGGCGTCGTTGGAGCTGATGGCGACGATGCCGGCGCGGCCCTGATAGTCGCGGCCCAGGCGCGCCAGTTCCTGCTGCACGTGCACCACGTAGGGACAGTGGCGGCACAGAAACATCACCAGCAGGGGCTGGCCGGGGGCGATCTCGGACATCCGGATGAGGCCGCCGCCCGCGACGTCGGGCAACGCGAAATCGGGCGCCGGCGTGCCCAGCGGCAGCATTTTGGATTCGACCGCGGCCATGCGGGTTGCGGCTAGCGCACGTGCGCGGCGATGTCGTGCGCCAGGCCCTCGCCGGCCGCCAGCGCAGCCTCGGGCACGCGGTCCTGCCAGGCGGGCACGTCCAGGCTGTAGCGGTGCTCGCGCATGGTGGAGGTGTTGCGCACGGCCCAGTCGTGCTGGTCAATCTGCAGCAGCACCGAGGCAATGGGGATTTTGCCGCTAAAGATGTGCGGCCGCAACTCTTCCATGAAGCTCTGGCCCTCGAGATCGCCCTTCATGCCGAGCGTGAAGTGCAGCTTGCGGTACATCAGCTTTTCCATCGGCAGCGGCAGCGCCAGCTTCACCTCGCGCTGCGGCCGGTCCACATAGATGGCGCGCATGCGCTTGGCGAGGTTGCCGTAGTCGAAGGTGCGCGATACCAGCTTGATGAACCCCTCCTGCAACTCGCGCGGGGTCATCTTCATGGGCACGAAGACGGTGTGATGGGCGTCGTAGAGCTTGGCCTTGACGGTGAGGATGCGGCCTTCGGCGAGGAAGCGCTTCCACTGGTTGGCGGTGGGGGTGAGGATGTTGAAGTAGGGGTAGAGGACGTTGTTGCGGTCGAAGAAGTCGAAGGCGGCGTCGAAGCAGGCCGAGGTATCGCCGTCGGTGCCGAAGATGAAGCTGGCGATCACTTCCATGCCGTGCTCGCGCATGGTCTGGATCGCGTCATCGTAGTTGTGGGCGATGTTGTGCAACTTGTTGTAGCTGCGCAGGGTTTCCGGGTCCTGGCTCTCCAACCCCATGAAGATGTTGTAGAAACCGGCCTCTTCCAGCAGCGCCAGGGCCTCTTTGTCCTTATAGACGTTGATCGTCATCTGCGAGCCGAAGACGGGCTTGAACTTGGGGTATTTGGCGCGCAGCTTGATGATCGCCCGCAGCAGCTCCTTCATGGTGCGCGGGTGGCCGAAGATGTTGTCGTCCACGAAGAAGATGGGGCGGTAGAACAGGCGCCCCATCCAGTCGTGCTTGAAGATGACCTCGAGCTCGCGACAGAGATTCTCGGGCGACTTGTAGCGCATGTCGTGCCCGAGCATCTGCACGATGCTGCAGAAGTCGCAACTGAAGGGACAGCCGCGGCTGGCCTGGAGGGTGAGGGAGACGGTGTGCAGCCATTCCCAGCGCCGGACGCGGGGCAGGTGCAACGCCTTAGACATGTCGGTTTTCTGCTGTTGCTCGTAAATGGGCTTGAGCTGACCGCGGCGGGCGTCGCTGAGCATCTCCTCCCAGACGTACTCGGCCTCGGTGGTGCAGATGGCGTCGGCGTGCGCCAAGCTATTCTGCGGGATCATGAAGGGGTGGTAACCACCCATCACGACCTTGATATGGCGGCGGCGGAAGTGGTCGGCGATCTGATAGGCGCGGGTGGCGTTGGTGACCATGACGGTGATCGCCACCAGGTCCACGTCGGCGTCGAGGTCGAGATCGCGCAGGTTCTCGTTGACCACATCGAGCTCGACCCAGGAAGGGGTCAGCGCCGCCAGCGCCTCGAGTCCGTTGAACTGGAGGCCATAGCTGCGGCCGCGGAGCGGCCAAAAGGCGAGCTCGTGCACCCGCTCCATGCTGAACTGGGTGCGGACCTTGGATTCGGGGTCGCGTTTGGGATAAATAAGCAGGACACGCATACGTTAGGCTCCCCCAGCCCGATTCCGTCCGTGCATCATTAGCCTAAGTCCGAACCGTGGAAAATGGGAGGGTTTTCTTTTCCGCAGCGGGGCGGGCGGCGGCAATGGCCTCCAAGGCCCGCGCCACCTCGCGGGGAGAGGCGACGGAATAGTCGGCGGCGGTAGCGTTATCAGCGGATTCGGCGTGGAGCACGCGGACGCCGACGAGGTGCTCGCCGCCGAGGCGAAAGACGTCTTCGTCGGTGGTATCGTCGCCAAAGTAGAAGGCCAGATCGCACCCCAGGCGGCGGCGTAACTGTTGCAGGGCTTGGCCTTTGTTCAAGGCGTCTTGGGGCAGCAGTTCGGCGATCTGACGGCCAAACAGCACCCGCAGATCGCTCGCAGCGGCGAGCTCGGAGACGGCCTCGTGGATGGGCTCGGCCCACTGCGGCGCCTGGCGAAAGTGCAACGCCAGTGAAAAGGGCTTGGCCTCGAGGCGCGCGCCGGGCCATTCGGGCAGGCGGGCGCGCAGGCGCTCGGCGGCTGCGGCGAGGGCGCGCCACATCGCGGCATGGCTGCGCGCGCCATCCGCCTGGGCGGCTTCGGCGGCGGGCAGCTGGGGCAGCGCCGGGCTGGCCTCGTTGCCGTGCCCGCCCAGGTACCAGACGCCCGGCACCGGGCAGCGCGCGCGCAGGTCGCTGAGGGCGCGGCCGCTGACCACCGCGACGCGCAGGTCGCGGCGGCAGGCGAGGGCGGCGAGCGCCGCCAACGCCTCGGGCAGGGGTACCGCCGCCTCGGGACGGGAGACGATGGGCGCCAGGGTGCCGTCGAAATCAGTGGCGACGAGCACGCGCCGGGCGCGGCGCAGCCGCGGCAGCCAGGCGGGGCTGGCTGCCGGCGTGGACGCCGGCGACAGGAAGGGCAATGTCCTGAACATCGAATTCGCGCTGCCGGATGGCGCGCAGGATCTCGCGCGCCCACACCCCGATATCATAATGCTCGACGCGCCAGCGCAGGCGGCGCATGCGGTCGCGGCGCTCGTCGCCGGACATCGCCAGGGCGTGGGCGATGGCGTCGGCGAAAGCGTCGGTGGCGTAGGGGTTGATCGGCACGGCTTCCTTGAGCGCGCGCGCGGCGCCGGTGAACTCGCTGAGCAGCATCACCGCGTCATCGCGGCCGGCGGCGACGAACTCCTTGGCGACCAGGTTCATGCCGTCGTGCAGAGACGAGACGATGAGGGCGTCGGCGGCCTGGTACCAGTTCCAGACTTTTTCGGGCTCGACGTAGATGTGCAACGCACGGATCGGGATCCAACCGGAGTGGGTGTAGAGCGCATTCACGCGCGCCACGGTGCGGTCCACCGTCTGGGCGTAGTCGCGGTAGGCGCGCACGGTGGTGCGGCTGGGGGTGGCGATGTGCACGAACACCACCTTGTTCTTCCACTGCGGATGGCGCTCGAACAGGCGCTGGATGGCTTCCAGGCGCTCGCGAATCCCCTTGGAGTAATCCAGCCGCTCGACGCTGATCACCAGCTGGCGCTGACCGCCGCCGCTATGCTCGGCCCGCAGCCGCGCCGCCTCGGCGCGCGCCTGGGGCAAACCGGAGGCGGTTTGGATATGGTGATAATCCACGCTCATCGGGAACGCGGCCACGCTGGTGCGGCTGCGGCCCAGGACGACGGCGCTGGATTCGCGGTCCACGCGCACCTGCAGCTCGCGATCCACGGTCTCCAGGAAGTTCATGCAGTGATAGGGGAGATGGAAACCGAGCAGGTCGTTGCCGAGCATGCCGCGCAGGATTTCCTTGCGCCAGGGGCAGATGCGGAAGGCCTCGGGGTTGGGCCAGGGGATATGCCAGAACTGGGCGATGATGGCCTGGGGGCAGCGCTCGCGCAACAGTTGCGGCAGCACGGCGAGATGGAAATCCTGGACGAAGACGACCGCCGGATCGCCGCCGATCTCGTCGGCGACGGCGTCGGCGAAGGCCTGGTTGGCCTGCAGATACGCCTTCCACCAGCGCTCCTCGAAACGCGGCTGGTGGTAGGCGATGTGGCACAGCGGCCAGAGGGTGGAGTTGGCGAAGCCCGTGTAAAAGTCCTGCTGCAACCGGGGGGGCAGGAAGATGCGGCGCAGCGTGTACTCGACGCCCGGGGGCGGCGCCATCACCCGGCCGGCGCGGTCCACCGTCTCCGCGTCGGCATCGCCGCTGGAGGCAGCGATCCAGGTGCCGCGGGTGGCCTGTACAATAGGCTCGAGAGCGAGAGTCAGCCCGCTGGGCGGCTTCTCCGCCCGCACCTGGCCGCCATGGCGCACATGAGCGTACGGCTGGCGGTTGGAGACGACCACAAAGCGGCGGCCTTCGAGCGAGGTGATTTCCTGGAGAAGACCATCCATTCCGGTAGCCAAGTTTCATGATACGACGCGGCCGCCGCAGCACGCCAGCCGGCAGCATCGTTTTTGAATGCGCTGCGCCCGCCGTGGACGCGGGCGCGTTCGCGGCCAAGTGCGAACTGGGCGAGCCGCTCCGGGTGGCGGCGGATATATACCAGCACGGACATGAAGTATTGGCGGCGGCGGTGCGATGGCGGCCGGCGGGGCAGTCGCCCGCGGCGGCGTGGCGGGAGGCGGAGCTGGAGGCGCCGGACAACGACCGCTGGCAGGGCGCGATCGAGTTGGTGTCGCTGGGGGAGTGGGAGTTCACGTTCGCGGCCTGGGTGGAGACGTTCGCCAGTTGGCGGCGGGACACCGAGCGCAAACAGGCGGCGGGCCAGGACATCGGCAGCGATCTGATCGAGGGCGCGGCGCTGGCGCGCCAGGCG
>DAIDIF010000052.1 GCA_027451805.1 Acidobacteriota bacterium | reverse complement strand
GAGGGGACGGAGGTCGAGGGTATCCACCTCGACCAGGTCGCCGGGCCGAAGTGGGGCGTATTCCTTGGGTTTGCGCACGGCCCAGGGACGCACGCGGGGAGGCCGGCGGGCGACGGTCACGCCGCTGCGCCGGGGTTCGGCGAGGCGGCGGCGAGCTTTGGCCTGGGCCAGGATGCGGCCCACCATGGAGACCGACAGCTGCAGGCCTTGGCGGGCCAGCAGGACGGCGAGCTTGTCTTTACCCCAGCGCGGATAGCGGCGGCGGAGAGCCAGCACCGCATCGGCGTGTTGGGGCGACCAGGTGGGTTGGCGGCGCCGCCGCGGGCGGTGGGAGCGGTCCTCGAGCTGGGCCAGCTGGCCGTCTTCAAAACGCCGCTGCCAGCGATAGAAGGTCTGCCGGCTGATGCCGAAGTGGCGGCAGGTGAGCGCGGCGTTGCTGCCATGGCTGCGGTGCCATTCGAGCCACTCCAGCCGCACCCGCGCCGCCCGGCTCAGTTCGCGTTTCTCCCCGAGGCGCGCCAGCCGGCGCGCCTCGGGGCCCCATTGGGTTTGCACGCGTTCACTCTACCCTCGAGTGTCACGCATCATTCTGAACCAGCTCAGCCGCTGCGCCCCACCCCATTCGCACACGCAGCCCACGCCCCGTTGTGCGGACTCTAAGAAACTCCGCGACACAGCGCGCCACGACGGATCCTCGTCGGTGCCCAGTTCGCAACCCAAAGCTGTTGGTAGCACGTCAAGATGTCCGGTTTTGAGAGCACACGAAGTGTCCGGTTGGGTTAATAGAGACCAGCCGCCGCAGCGGCGTAAGCGTCCTGCCTTGGCCGTATGGCGGGCAGCGTTGGGCACTGGCAGGCTATCTGGGTGACGAACAACGAGGGCGGGAAGCAGCGGCGCGTGCGGCGCAGCAACGAAGAGAAGGGGCGTTTGGTGGCGTTGACGCAGTTGGCGGGTACGTCGGTGGCACGCGTGGCGCGCGAGCATGGTGTGAATGCCAACCAGTTGCACGGTTGGCGACGGCTGCACGAGCAGCGCAAGCTGGGCGCGACGGCGGTGGGCGGGTTGTTGGCGGTGCGGGTGAAGCCGGAGGAAGCGGCGCCGCGGCGCGGGGCGGTGGGCGCAGGCGGGCTCTGGGTTGAGCTGCGGCGGGGGAGCGTGCGGGTGGGCTACGGCGCCGATCCGGTGTTGCTGCGGGTGGTGCTGGAGCATCTGGCATGACGATCGGGCCGGTGGCGGAGACGCGGGTGTGGATCGTGGCCGGGTTGACCGACCTGCGGCGCGGCTTCACCGGGCTGAGCGCGCTGGTGCAGACGGCGTTGGAGCAGAACCCGTTTTCGGGTCACGTGTTCGTGTTCCGCGGGCGGCGGGGCGACCTGGTGAAGCTGCTGTGGTGGGACGGGGACGGGCTGTGCCTGCTGGCGAAGCGGCTGGAGCGGGGCCGGTTCGTGTGGCCGCAGGCGGAGTCGGGGACGGTGGCGCTGACGCGGGCGCAGTTGTCGATGCTGCTGGAGGGGATTGACTGGCGGCGGCCGGAGCGGACATGGGTGCCGCGCTACGCGGTGTAGGCGGGCTGCGGATTCTTTTGCGCCGGCGGTTACATATTGTCACGCCGTGACGTAGTAAGCGGGGATGGCCGCCATCGTCCCCGACCTGGATCGTCTCGACCGCGAAGCGCTGAAGGCGCTGGTGCTGGCCCAGCAGACGCAGATCGAACACCTGCGGCTGCTGCTGGCCAAGCTGAAGCGGGCGCAGTTCGGGCGGCGGTCGGAGAAGCTCGACCGGCAGATCGAGCAGCTGGAGCTGTTCCTCGAGGAGATGGAGACGGCGGCCCCGCCGGTGGCGGCCGCGGCTGAGCCGCCGGCGGCGGCGGCGCGCCCGGCGCGGCAGCCGTTGCCCGAGCATCTGCCGCGCGAGACGCGGCGCCTGGAGCCGGAGGACGCGTGCTGCCGGAGCTGCGGCGGCCAACTGCGGCCGCTGGGCGAGGACGCGAGCGAGATGCTGGAGTATGTGCCGGCGAGTCTCCGGGTGATCCGCCTGGTGCGTCCCAAGCTGGCCTGCGCGCGCTGCGATGTGATCGTGCAGGCACCCGCGCCGACGCGCCCGATTGCCCGTGGCCAGGCGGGGCCGGGGTTGCTGGCCCACGTGCTGGTGGCCAAGTACGCCGACCACCTGCCGCTGTACCGCCAGGCGGAAATGTACGAACGCGAAGCGGTGTGGCTGGAGCGCTCGACGCTGGCGGGTTGGGTCGGCGGCTGCAGCCGGCTGCTGGAGCCGCTGGTCGAGAGCCTGCGGCGCTACGTGATGGCGGCGGCGAAGCTGCACGCCGACGACACGCCGGTGCCCGTGCTGGCGCCGGGCAACGGCAAGACCAAGGTGGGCAGGCTGTGGGCCTATGTCCGCGACGACCGTCCGGCGGGCGACAGCGCCGCCCCGGCTGTCTGGTTCGCCTACTCGCCCGACCGCAGGGGCGAACAATCGGCGCGCCACCTGGCCCGCTTCGAGGGAACTCTGCAGGCCGACGGCTACGCCGGCTATCACCCGCTCTATGGCACCGGCCGGGTGCGGGAGGCGGCGTGCTGGGCGCATGTGCGGCGCAAGTTCTATGACCTCGAACAAGCGCACCACTCCCCCACCGCGCACCAGGCGCTGGAGCGCATCGGCGCCCTCTACGCCCTCGAGGCGGGGATCCGGGGCCGGCCGCCGACCGAACGGCTCGCCGTGCGCCAGAGCCGGGCTGCCCCGCTGCTGGCCGAGCTGCAACGTTGGCTCGAAGAAACTCTCGATGTCCTGTCGCCGCGGTCCGACACCTCGGCGGCGGTGCGCTATGCCTTGACGCGCTGGGAGGCGCTTCGGCTGTACGCCGGCGACGGCACCATCGAGATCGACAACAACGCGGTCGAGCGCGCCATCCGTCCGGTCGCGCTCGGGCGCAAGAACTATCTCTTCGCCGGCTCCGATGCCGGCGGCGAACGCGCCGCCGCCATGTACAGCCTGATCGGCACCGCCAACCTCAACGGCTGCGATCCGGAGGCCTACCTGCGCCAGGGGCTCGAGCGCATCGCCGACCACCCCATCCGCCGCATCGAGCACCTGCTTCCCTGGAACCTCGTCACCGCCTGAACCGGATCGCAGTCCCACATTCCTCAGGTGTCCACCTATTCCTTACCTGGACACTTGTCCAGACGGTTCACGCCGAACGCTTACGGTACAACCACGATCACTACCATACAGGCCTCGGCCTGCTGACACCCGCCGCCGTCCATTACGGCCACGCCCCACGCTTGTTGGCCCAGCGGCAACTGGTCCTCACCGCCGCTTTCGAGGCCCACCCGGAGCGCTTCGTCCGGCGGGCTCCCCGCCCGCCGGACCTACCCTCCCAGGTCTGGATCAATCCACCGAAAAAGGAGGCAAAAGCTCTTTAAACTCCCAGCCCAGGTGTCTCGTTTTCATTGACGCACACCGCACTTCGTCTGCTAATCCAACCGGACATTTCGTATGCTAACGACAGTTCGCAACCCAAAGCTGAGCTGGTTCAGAATGATGCGTGACACTCGAGGGTAGAGTGAACGCATGCAAACCCAATGGGTCCCCGAGGCGCGCCGGCTGGCGCGCTACCGACGACGCCCTGTCAGCCGCACTCCGCAATCAGACGGGGCTCCTACTCGACCTCAACCACACCACAACCTGCACGGTCCCCGAATTTGTCATCAAGCAGATACACGAACCCGCTCCAAACTAAACGTCCATGCGACAGACGCCCCGCCGGCAGCCATCGCCCGAGCCATCGCGCCGCGCCGCGGCAGGCGCCGAGACAGCCTCGCTGCGGCAACCTGGGGACGCCCTGAGCGCCAGCGGGTATCCTCTGCGGGGGCTCGAAGCTCGCCGGTCGGGCGACCAACGTGAGCGGCCCGAACAGAAAACAGCGGGCCACTTGAGGGTGGTCGCATGACCAACAGCCGGGGCTGCCGCCTGACGCTCCTGATCGCCCTAACGGTTGACCTCGCCCGACCCGCACCGCCGCCTGCGACGCCCCGACGGTCCGCACGCGCCCTGCTGCGCACGGCCGAGGCCGCCGCCAAGGCAGCGCACAGGAACGTCCTGGTGATTTTCGACGCCAGCTGGTGCATCTGGTGTCGGACGCTCGACGATTTCGTGGGCGCCACGCCGACTTTCGGAGATGCCTTCACAATTCTCCGGCTCGATGTCGACGAGGACGCTGCCCATCTCAGCCAGCAAACGCCCGGCGGCGAGCTCCTGATGCGCCGCTTGGGGGGCCCTGCGAGCCTGCCCTTCCTCGCGATCCTGCGCCCCTCCGGCAAGCCCGTCATAATCTCCGACCGAACGCCCAGCCCACGCTCAATCATCGGCTACCCGGTAAAGCCAGACGAGGTGGCCTGGTTCGAGCGGATGATACGCTTAGGCGCCCCCACGCTGTCGCAATCCGAGCGGGACGGCATTGCGAGAGGCCTCGTCGCCTTCAACCGCCAACGCGGATTGCACTGAAGCCTCGAGGCTCCCATTGCGCAAACCGGCTACGGGGCGTCCCCGGGTGCGAGCCTCCCGGGACCGCCCCCGCGCCCCAACCACCAGGCCGTAGCCGCGGCATCCGTCCGGTGCCCACGCCCACCCCGGCCCCACCAGCCGCGCCTGCGCAAGGCCGTCTACGAAGCCCGCACCGAGGCCGAAGCCCTCGCCCGCGTCCACGCCTTCTTCGCCGAGACGCTCGCCCTGCCCACCACCGCGGCCTCGTGAGCGACTGCCGGACTACATTAGAAGCGTGGGGAAAATCTGGCGTGCAAGTCTGCTGACACTGACCCTGGCGGCGGCAGCTGCGGCTCTCCTGCCGCATCTTGCGGCGCTGCGCGCCCAGGGCATCGAACACTTCTACAATCTCGAGTACCAGCCGGCAATCCGCGATTTCCGCCAATGGACCGCCGCCGAGCCCCACTCCGCCTCCGCCTGGAACCATCTCGCCCAGGCCGAGATTTACGCCGAAATGCTCCGCATCGGCGCGCTCGAGAGCCAGCTCTACGGCCACGGCGACCCCTTCCTCAAGGAAAAGCTGCGCCCGCCCTCGCCCGCCGCGCTCGCCGCCATCCAGCAGGCGCTCGACCACGCCGCAGCCGACGCGCGCGCTGCGGTGGCGCGCAACCCCCGCGACGCCCACGCCCGCTACAATCTCGCCGTGGTCTGGGCGCTGCGCGCCAACGCCGCCTTTTCCCTCCAGCATGCCTACTGGACCGCGCTCGGCGACGCCAAGCAGGCGCGCCAGCAGGCCCAAATGGCGGTCACCCTCGACCCCGGCTTCATTGATCCGCAGCTCATCCTGGGCGTGCAGAGCTACGTCGCCGGCAGCCTGCCCTGGGCGGTGCGCATGTTCTCCGCGCTGGTCGGCTATCGCGGCAA
>DAIDIF010000051.1 GCA_027451805.1 Acidobacteriota bacterium | reverse complement strand
GGGCAGCCCTTGCCACCAATGACCGGCGGTAACGCGAAGGCCTCCGGGCATTGAGGCCGCACTGGCGAGGCGCAGGCCGCGGTGATGATCGAGGCGGGCGGCTACGGTCCCGAGCAGTTCGGGCGGGGCTTCGCGGCCAGGAGTGGCGGCAAGCAGGTGCAACACCGCGGCTTGCTGCGCGGCGGGGATGTCAATCAGAAAGACGTTGGCCACGCCGGGTGGGGTGCCGCGCTGCAGGTCGAGAAGCACGGCGCGCTGCAGCAGAAAGACGCTGAGCGTAAACATCACGCCCAAGCCGAGGGTCGTGAGGACAGCGAGCGCCTGGCTGCCGGGGCGATAGAGGTTGGCCAACCCATGACGCAAGGCAACCGGTGGGCGGCCGGTGGCCGACCAATGCTCCACCACGGTGCGCAACATCCGCAGCAAGAGCCATGCCAGCGCGGCCAGAACCGCACAGCCCACCGCTAAGCCCAATAAGAAAAAGCCGGCGATCCGCGGTGCGCGATTCCAGCTTGCGCCGGTCAGCGCAGCCGCCAAGGCGGCGACGCCGGCGAGCAGCGCCACACCTGCCAGCAGCGGTTCCCAAGGATGGCGACCCCGGGAGGGCTCGTCGATTGGCATATGCCGGCGCAGGAGCAGAGCCGGCCGAATATGGCGCGCCCGGAGGAGGGAGGGGAGGGTGAACAGGAGCGTCACGAGTACGCCGGCCAGCCAGCCTTCCGCGGCGGGTCCCCAAGCCCAGTTCCACCGCGGCAGTTGGGGAAAGAACGGAGCCAGCAACGGGGGAAACGCGAGCACCACGAAGGCGGCGACCAGGAGCCCCATGCCGCCGCCCAGAGCACCGAGCGCCAGGGTCTGGAGGCCGTAGATGCGGAGAATCTGCGCGCCGCGGGCCCCCATGACCTTGAGCGTGGCGATGGTGTCCATGCGCTGCTGGAGGTGGGCGTGCATGGCGTTCGCAACGCCCAACGCACCGACCAGCAGTGCGATCAAGCTGATGAAGCTCAAGAACGTGGTGGCGTGGTCCAGGCCGCGCTGGACGGTGGGATTGACGTGGCGGGCGTCGGTGATGCGGGCTTGGGGGAAGGCACGCCGCAGGGTGGCTTCCACCCCGGCGAGGGACGGGGCACCGGGCGCGAGATCGAACACCAGGCGCGCCGAAGCCTGGCTGCCAAACACGATGATGCCGGCGCGGCGCAGGCCGCCGGGGGTGAGGAGCAGGCGCGGTCCGATGCTGAGACCGCCGGCCAATAGATCGGGTTCGCTGACGTCAACGCCGGCGATGCGGAAGGCTTGGCCGCCGACCCGCAGGCTGTCGCCCGGCTTGAGGCCGGCGCGCAGCAGCAAATCGGGCGAGGCTAGGACGGCGTGATCGTTCAGCAGGGCGAGCGCATGCGGGGGCTGCGTGGTGACCGCGCCGGCAAAGGGATACAGGTGAGGATCCACGGCCTTCAGGGAGGTGAGGATCGGATCGGCACCCACGCGGCTGGCCACCATACTGACGGATTCGGTGATTCGGGTCCAGCGGACACCACGGCGCCGCAAGCGAGCCAGCGCGGCCTGCTGCCGCGGCGAGAGTGCCTGGAGCTGGGCGGCGGGAGCGCGCACCATGACGTCGCCGGCCATGAGGGTGCGCGCCTGGTCGAGCAAGACGGTGCGAAAAGACTGGCTGAAACTGCGAACGCCGACCAAGGCGCCGACGCCGAGCGCCACCGCGATGAGCGCGAAAAGAAAATGGCCATAGGCGGCGCGCGTTTCGCGCGCGGCGATGCGGGCCGCCACGATCCCACTTTGTCCGCCGGTCATCGGGTTAGGCATCGCGCGTGCCGGCCAGGCTGTCCCCGACCACCCGGCCGTCGGCCAGGGTGATCACGCGGTCGGCACGACCGGCAAGCAGGGGGTCGTGGGTGACCAGCACCAGCGTGGTGCCAGCTTCGGCCTTGAGAGCGAGCAGCAGTTCGAGAACGCGGCGCCCATTGGCGCTGTCGAGGTTGCCGGTGGGCTCGTCCGCAAGCAGCAGCTGGGGGCGAATCATAAAGGCGCGCGCCAAAGCGACGCGCTGCTGCTCGCCGCCGGAGAGTTGCACGGGATAATGGGCGGCGCGACCGGCCAACCCCACCGCCTCCAGGAGTTCGCGCGCGCGGCGGCGGGTGGGCGCAGACGCGTCGCCACGCAGATCGCCTGGCAACTGGACGTTCTCCACGGCGGTTAGGGTGGGGATCAACTGAAAGGACTGGAAGACGTAGCCGATCTTGCGACCGCGCAACAGCGCGAGGGCGTCCTCGCTCATGGAGGAGATTTCCTCGCCGTCCACGCGGATGCTGCCGCAGGTGGGGAAATCGAGCCCCGCCAGCAACCCCAGGAGCGTGCTTTTGCCGGAGCCGGAGGCGCCGACGAGGGCGGCGAACTGGCTTCGCGGGATAGAGAGGCTGATGTCGTGGAGCACTTCCAGCGTGCGCCCCGGGGGGTGGAAGACTTTGCCGAGGCCGCGGATTTCAACGATCATGGACATGGGGCGATGCAGAAGCTGATCGCAGCGATAGCAGGATGCGTGATCGCAGCCGCGAGTGCGCCGCGCGGCCGCCAGCCTCTGACCATTGTAGCCTTCGGCGACAGCCTCACCGCGGGGCATGGTGTGCCGCGCGCGGAAAGCTACCCCGCGGATTTGCGCCGCCTGGTGGCGGCCGCCGGCTGGCAGGCGCGGATCCTCAATGCCGGCGAAAGCGGCGACACCACCACGGACGCGCTGGAGCGGGTGCCGGAGGTGCTGCGCCTGCATCCGGATTGGGTGGTGCTCGAGTTTGGCGGCAACGACGGCCTGCGCGGGCTGCCGGTGAGGACAACGGAGGCGAACCTGCAGGCGACCATCCAGCGCCTGCAGCAGGCCCATATCCATATCCTTCTCGTGGGGATGACGCTGCCGCCGAATTACGGGCGCAGCTACATCGCATCCTTTCAGGCGATCTACCCGGCGCTGGCGCGGCGCGACGGGCTGCCGCTTCTGCCGTTTCTGTATCAGGATCTGATTCCGCAGTTGCGCCATGACCCAGGTCTCCTGCAACATGACGGTATCCACGCGACCGCCGCCGGCAACCGGATTGTGGCGGGCACCGTGTGGCGCTATCTGCGCCCGCTGCTCAGGCGCGGCGACTATCATGGCAACTCCTCGAATCCTGGTCATTGACGTCGGCGGTACGCACATCAAGATGCTGGCGAGCGGGCATCGTACGTCCCGCAAATTCGATTCGGGTCCACGGATGACGCCGAAGCAGATGGTGAACGGCGTGCTCGCGAACACGGCGGATTGGGCCTACGACCGGGTTGCGATCGGCTATCCGGGCCCGGTGGTACACGGCAAGCCGCTGCACGACCCGTTCAATCTCGGGCCCGGCTGGGTGGGGTTCAATTTCGCCAAGGCGTTGGGCAAGCCGGTGCGGATGGTGAACGATGCGGCGATGCAGGCGCTGGGCAGCTACCGGGGCGGTCGCATGCTTTTCCTGGGGCTGGGAACGGGATTGGGGTCGGCGATGATCGTGGAGGGGGTACTCCAGCCCATGGAACTGGCGCATCTGCATTACCACCACGGCAAGACGTACGAGGATTACCTGGGCGAGCGCGGGCTGAAGCGGTTAGGGCGAGCCGCCTGGCTGAAGGAGGTGGCGCGCGTTGTGCGCGAGCTGAAGGCCGCCTTGGAAGCCGAGTACGTGGTGCTTGGCGGCGGGAATGCGCATAAGCTCGATCGCCTCCCGCCAGGCGCGAGGCTGGGCGACAACCGCAACGCCTTCCGGGGCGGCTTCCGGCTGTGGGCCAAGACCGGATCGGCGCGCCAAGGATGAAAACGGGTTCAAGCCATAATATCGGCATGGAACTGAACGGCGTCATCGCCGCCCTGACCACGCCGTTTGCCGACCAGGGCGGGATCCGACTGGAAGAACTGCAGGCGAATCTGGCGCGGTACGCGGGCACGCCGCTGCGCGGCTACCTGATTCTGGGTTCGAGCGGCGAGGCGATTTATCTCGACCCGGAGGAGAAGCGGGCAGTGCTGCGAACCGCCGCCGAGGCGGCGCACGGGAGCGGCAAGCTGCTGCTGGCCGGCACCGGCGAGGAATCGCTGCGGGCGACCCTGGCGGCGACCGAATACGCGGCTTCGCTCGGCTACGATGCGGCGGTGGTGCGAACCCCGCATTATTACAAGAAGGCGATGACGGCAGCGGCGCTGATGGCGTACTACCGGGAGTTGGCGGACCAGGCGGCGGTGCCGGTGGTGCTGTACAACATTCCGCCCTTGACGGGCATTGACCTGGGCCTGGAGGCGGTGCTGGAGTTGGCCCAGCATCCGCGGATCGCGGGCTTGAAGGAATCCAGCGGGAGCATGGACAAGCTAGTGCGGATCGCGGCGGCACGGCCGGATTTTCCGGTGCTGGTGGGCGGCGCCTCGACCGTGTATCCGTCACTGTGCGCGGGGGCGGCGGGGGCGATCCTGGCGCTGGCGGCGGCGTTGCCGGAAGGCTGTTGCGCGGTGGAGCAGGCGTTTCGCGCCGGCGACCACGCGCGTGCTCTGCAAGCGCAACGGGCGCTGCTGCCGGCGGCGGCGGCGTTTGAACCGCTGGGGATCGCGGGGCTGAAGGCGGCGGTGACCGCCGGCGGCTACATTGGCGGCCGCCCGCGGCGGCCACAGCTACCGCTGGAGGCGGCGCAAATGGCGATGATCGCAGCGGCGGTGGCGGGCTTGCGGGCGGTAAGCCGCACCGCATGAGGGCGCCGGGCCTGAGCCGCCTGTACGCGGACGCTTTGTACGATTTCGACCGCGTGGCGCCGTTCTATCCGGCCGGGCCGCCCTACGCCTACCCGCCCGCGGCGGCGGCGTATCCGGAAAGCCGCCGCACGGTGATGGCCCGGGTCCTGCGCCGGCAGCATGAACGCTGGGGCCTGAGCGCGGCGGCGGGAGAACGGCTGAACGAGTTCGCCCTTCCGGGCTGCGTGGCGGTGATGACCGGGCAGCAGGTGGGGTTGTTCGGCGGTCCGTTGCTGACGATTTACAAGGCGATGACAGCGGTGCTGCTGGCGGAGCGTTGGCGGCGGCAAGGCGCGGCGGCGGTGCCGATTTTCTGGATGGCGAGCCAGGACCACGACTTGGCGGAAGTGGATCACATCTGGGCGCTCGATGACGACGCGCAGCTAGTGCGCTTGAAAGCGGGGGAGGCCATGCCGGCGGGCGCCGCCGTAGGTGGGCTGGAGTTGGGCGGTGCGGTGACGAAGGCGATCGAGGAACTCACGCGGTGTTGCGGGGGTTCGTCCGCAGTGCTCGAGGAGTTGCGCGGCACCTACCAGCCCGGGGTCAGCCTGGCCGACGCCTTCGGGCGAACTTTGGCGCGGTGGTTTGCCCCCTGGGGGCTGCTGGTGTTCGATCCACTGCAGGCGCCGGAGGCGGCAGAGATGTGGCGGCCCTACTATTTGGCGGCGCTGGAGCGGCAGGGCGAGCTGGCCGAGCGGTTAACGCGACGGACGGGGGAGCTGGAGGCGGCAGGGTACCACGCGCAGGTGGAGCAGACGGCGGCGGCGGCGATGCTGTTTTTGCACCGCAACGGCGCACGGCGGGGCTTGCGGCGGCACAAGGGGGCCTGGCTGGAAGGAGAGGCGCACATCGAAGAAGCCGAAGCGCGGCGCTTCCTCCAAGAACATCCCGAATCGGTTTCCGCTTCCGCACTGTTGCGGCCGTTGCTGCAGGATGTGGCTTTTCCCACCGCCGCGCAAGTGACCGGCCCGGCGGAGACGGCTTATTTGGCGCAGTCGGCGGTTCTGTACGCGGCCTTTGAACTGCCGCCGCCGCGGCCCTATCCGCGCGCCAGCGTGACGCTGCTCGAGCCCAAGGCGCGCCGGCTGCTGGACAAGTACGGCCTGAGCCTGGAAGACATCTGGCGTGCCCCGGCATCCGAACTGCTGGCGCGCAAGGCGTTGCCGGCGGAACTGGAGCAGGGGCTGGCAGCGGCGCGGGCGCACTTTGAAGAAGACTTCGCGGGGCTGGCGCAATCGCTGGCGGCGCTGGACCCCACGCTGGTGGATGCGGCGCAGGGGGCGGCCCAGAAGATCCGCCACCAATGGGAGCAGTTGCAGGCGCGCAGCGGCCGCAGTCTGACGCGGCGGAGCGCGGAGCTTACCGGGCAGGCGCACTATCTTGACCACTGCCTCTATCCCCAACGGCAGTTGCAGGAACGGGTGCTGGGCGCGGCGTATTGGGCGGGGCGCTATGCGGATTTGCTGCCCCGGCTGCACGCGGAGATGGCGCCGGCTTCGCCCGAGCACCAGGAGTTGGCGCTCTAGCCCGGGCGGCGCCGGCGACAACGGGGCGCCGCATCGGGGCGTTACCATCGAACCATGGGATCCGGAGGTTCTGGCGCGCGCGTTGCTTGGCGGCAATCGCTCGGCGCGGGCCTGCTTCTGGGCTTGGCGCTGGGGTGTGTCTGGCTGGCGCACTGGACACCGCGGCTGTATCCGCGGCTGCTGCTGGTGGCGGTGGCCGTGCTGCTGGGGTTGCTGGCGCTGGCGGTGATGCTTTCGCTCTCGGACCGGCGCGGCATGGCCGCCTGGCGGCGGCGGCTGGATGCAGGGTTTGCGGGCATCGGCTTGGCTTATTTTTCGACGCTGTTGATACTGGCGCTGGCGGCGATCACCTCGGGCAACAACCTGCTGTACCTCATCGTCAGCGGACTGCTGGCCGCGCTGGTGGTCTCAGGCGTGATGGCCGCGCTGAACTTGAGCGGTATGGAGTTGCGCTTCCAGTTGCCAGAGGAGGTTTTTGCCGGGCAAGCGACCCGCGTGCAATTTCGGCTGGTCAATGCCAAGCGCTTCTGGCCCGCCTATTCGCTGACGGTCGGGGCGGGAAGCCGCCCGGTCGCGGGCGTTGGGGACGGCGAAGGGGCCACGATGACGCCGGTTTACTTCGGTTGGCTGGGGGGTGGAGAGAGCGCCAGCGGCGGGGGGGATATCGTGTTTCCATCCCGCGGGCGGTACCGGGGCACCGTGTTCGTGCTGACCACGCGATTCCCCTTCGGATTGCTGCCCAAACGGCGCCGTTTTCAGGCACGGGAGCGGGAGCCGGACGTCCTGGTCTATCCGCACCCGACCGGCGGGTTGGAGGCACCGACGATGCTGCTGCAGGCGGAAGGAGAGCTGGCGCTGGCACGGCGCGGGGAAGGACAGGACCTGTACCGTATCCGCAGCCCGCAACCGGGCGACAGCGCGCGGCAGGTGCACTGGAAGGCGAGCGCGCGGGCAGGCGCGCTGCGGGTGCGGGAGTTCAGCGAAGACCGGGCGCCCCGGCTGCGATTGCGGCTGGCGTTGGCGGCTACGTTGGAGCGTGACCGCAGCGAGGCGGCGCTGTCACGCTGCGCCGGCTGGGTGCTGGCCCTGGACCGGCCCGACCTATGGCTTGAGTTTTGCGGGGAGAACCGTACCGTAGAGGGCGATGCCCTCTTTTTGCCGTTAGCGCCGGCGGCAAGCCAGCGGCGAGCGATCCTGGACTATCTGGCGCTGGTGGACACGCGGCAGCCGCTGGCGGCGCCGCCGCCGACGGAACCCGGATTGTACGAAATCGCCGTCACCGGATGAGGCGGCGGCCTCAGTAGTACAGCAGCAGATGCCGTCCAATCTCGTTGATGCCGGTGAGGTCGGGGGCCGACGGCAGGGCGGAGTAGATGGTAATGCCGTTGCCGCCGGTCTGGTCGGTAATCACGCCGCCATAGAGCTGCAAGGCGCGCATGAGGGCCTTGACGGCGACCGATACCGGCAGTGCATTCACATTCACGGAAGGGTCGAAGCGAATCTTGGCGCCTTCGCGGAAAATGGCGCCGGGGACGGTGCCGTCGGTCTTGCGCGCCGGGGCCTGAGTTCCGACCTGGGGGCTGTTCATGGCGCCAGGCACGACCACGTTGAGGGCGTGGTTGAGGCAAGTCGCGCAGGCCAGCTCGCCGGGCATAATGTCGCCGGCGAGGCCGGTGATACCAGCAGCGGTGGTGCCGGGAGTGCCGTCGCTGGTGGCGAGGTTGCCGCTTGCGATCTGGCCGACGTTGGTGCTGGTGGGTTGACCCGCGGCATTGGCGTAGAGCTTCCAAAAGTCGAAGTAGTTGCCGGAGCGGGTGTCCACGATAATCAAATGGCCATCGTCGGCGCCCCAGCCCCCGGTAGCCGGATGATAGCCGCCAACCGGATTGGGCACACACACGCGGTCGTGATAGGGGTAAATCAGCGTGTCGGTGAAGGTGGTGCAGCCATGGGAGCCGTCGGTGTACTCGACGGGATAATCGAACCCGGTATCGTGGACGTTGATGGTGAAGGGAATGGCGCTGGTGATGGCGGAGATATTGAGGGCGGCGCCCGTGGGCGCGGCATAGAGCCAGGCGGCGCTGGAAGCCGGAAACAGCGGCGGTGCGGGCGGCGGCGGCGCAGGTGCGGGTGCGGGCGGCGCCGGGGCCACGATGGTCACCGCAGCGGTGGCCAGGGGCTGGGCGGAACGGCCGACCTGCGATAAGGTCACGGCAAAGACCCCGGGAGCGACGCCAGCGACAAACGTGCCGCGGGACGAGCTACTTGCGGCCGCGTCAGACTGCATCGTGCCGCCGGTCGCCGACCAAGCCACCGCGCCGGCGGTTACGCCGCTCAGGGCGGCGGTGAAGGTGGCGCTGGCTCCGGGAGCGAGGGACAGGCTGGAGGGGCGAATCTGCGCGACGGCGACCGGCGCCGGCGTGACGGCCGCGCCGCCGCCGCCGCAGCCCGGGCACAGGACACTGAGCAGACATGCAACGACCAGGAGGCCTCGCCGAAGCGAGATGAAATAACTCAATACCGATTTACCTCTTTGCCGACGAGGTGGCGCAAACTGGTGAGATCAGAATAGGCGGGCGGGGATGGCGCCGGGCTCCGGCAAACACCCGGGAGCGGAAGCAAAAACAACCCAGTTCAGCGGGCTCAGTAGTAGATCCACAGGTGCTGTCCGATGAGATTGATGCCAGTGAGGTCAGGCGCCACGGGCAGCGCGGTGTAGAACGTGATCCCGGTGCCGCCGGTTTGGTCCACGATGACGCCGCCGTAGTCCTGGAGCGCATGCAGAACCGCCTTGACTGCAATTGACGCCGGCAGGGCGTCCACATCCACCGAGGGATCGAAGCGGATCTTGGCGCCTTCGCGGAAGATGGCACCGGGAACGGTGCCGTCGGTTTTCGTTGCCGGCGCCTGCGTGCCGACCTGGGTGCTGTTCAGGGGGCCGGGCACGACGACGCTCAGGGCATGGCGCAGGCAGGTGGAGCAGGCGAGTTCGCCGGGGAGTATGTCGCCGGCGAGGCCGGTGATGCCAGCGGCGGTGGTGCCGGGGGTGCCGTTGCCGTCGAGGCTGCCAGACACGATCTGACCGACGTTGGTGCTGAGCGGCTGGCCGTTGGCGTCCACGGACAGCTTCCAGAAGTCGTAATAGGTGTGATTCGAGGCGTCGACGACAATCAGGTGGCCGTCATCCGCTCCCCACGCGCCGTAGGCAGGGTGAAAGCCGCCGACCGGGTTGGGCACACAGATGTGGTCGCGGTAGTTGAGCAGGCGCGTATCGGTAAAGGCCGTGCAGCCGCGCGATCCATCGGCGTACTGCACCGGGTAATCGAAACCGCCGTCGCGGGTGTTGAGGTGAAAAGTAAGGCCGGAGGCCATGCCGCTGATGTTCAGAGCCGGACCGGCGGGAGGGTGATCGAGCCAAGCGGCCGACGGAAACAACGGCCCCGAGGCGGGCGCCGGCGCGCCCCCGGCGCCGGCAGGGTGGGAAGCGCCCTGCGGGGAGGTGGACGACGAGGAGGGGCGACCGGCGCAACCCAGGGTGAAGCTCAGCCCCAGGGCGAGGAAGAAAACGCTGAGTGAGCGCAAGGAAAACCTTTCGGACAAGTGGCGGGAATAGCGTGTAGTTTCACGCTAACTCGCCACCCATCCGATCAGGCTGCGCGGAAGGCCTTAGCGCAAGGCTGAAAACAACCTCAGGGCGGTCAGGGATTAATAGTAGATGAACAGATGCTGACCGATCTGATTGATACCGGTGAGGTCGGGCGGACTCGGGAGGGCGCTGTAAAAGCTGATCTGGCTGCCTCCGGTCTGATCCGTGATGACGCCACCGTACAACTGCAAGGCCCGCATGATTGCCTTGACGGCGGTTGACACGTTGAGCGTGGCGACGTTGATGGAGGGATCCAAGCGGATTTTCGCTCCCTCACGGAAGATCGCGCCGGCGACGCTGCCATCCGTTTTCTGCGCGGGCGCCTGATGGCCGACCAGGTTGCTGTTCATGCCGCCGGGTACGATGACGCTGAGGGCATGATTGAGGCACGTGGCGCAATTCAGTTCCCCGGGAAGAATGTCGCCGGCCAGGCCGGTGATGTCGGCGGCGGTGGTGCCGGGCGTGCCGTTGCCGTAGAGGCTGCCCTCGAAGATACCGCCGACGTTGGTGGACGTAGGCTGGCCATTGCCATTGGCATAGAGCTTCCAGAAGTCGTAGTACATCCCGGTGGCGGTGTCCACCACGACCAGGTGGCCGTCATCGGCGCCGTAGCCGCCGACTGAAGGGTAGTAGCCGTTGGCCGGGTTGGGAACGCAAATGCGGTTGCCCAAGTTGTAGACCAGGGTGTCGGTGAAGGTGGTGCAGCCGTGGCTGCCATCGGTATCGGCTACCGGATAGTCGAAGCCCTGGGTGTGAGTGTTGACTTGGAAGGACATGCCGCTGGTCACGCCGCTGATATTGAGGCCGGTGCCGGTGGGCGCGCTATAGAGCCAGTCGGCGCCGCTGCCAGGAAAAAGGCGCGAGCCGGAGGTGGACGGCGGTGGCGGCGGAGGCGGCGGATTGGACGTAGTGCCCGTCCCCGCGCCCGAACCGGCCAAGGTCGTGACGGACTGCACCGGGCTGAGGAGATCGGGGTTGGAGTAGTAGCTGGACTCGGCCTGCACCGAGTAGGCGGTGCCGGGGGCCAGGCCGGAAACGGTAGCGGAGTGGTTGGTGGTGAGGGTCCAATTGTTATCGGTGCTGCCCAGGGAGCCGACGCCGTAGTGCAGTTGGGTGTTGAGCGGTTGGGATGTGGTCCAAGCGATGGTGAAGCCGCTTGCGGTGACTCCCGTGATGACGGGCGCGCTCATGCCGGCCGGTGGGGATGCGGTACCGCCGGAACTGCCCGAACCGGACGGGGTTCCGGCACCGGAGCTGCCGGTTCCGCCGACGGCGGCGGTGGTCACGGTCATGGCCGGGCTGAGCAGGTCGGGATTGGAAAAGTAGCTGGACTCCGCCTCGACGGTGTAGGCGGTCGCCGGCTGCAGTCCTGAAACGGTAACGGAGTGGGAGGTGACCAGGAGCCAGTTGGCCTGCCGCTGCAGCGGTTGCCCCGCGGGTGCGTAGAGCACCTGCGTGTTCAGGGGCTGGGAAGTTGTCCACGTCAAGGTAAACGATGACGCGCTGACCTGCGACACCGACGGGTTCAGACCCTGGCCATGAAGCGCCACGGCCGCCAGAAAACACACAAAGGCATATCTCACTCTGCCGGTACCCCTCTTTCGAGTCGAGTACGAAGTGGCTTGGAGAGAGACTAGCCGCGGCGCGGCTTACGACAACACGGGTGAATGCCCGATGGGAAGGCAGAAACCGCCCGAGGAGGCACGCGAAGCCCCGTGGCGACGCGGAGCCGGGGCTGCGGCGAACTAGTACCTCACCGCGCCCAAATAGCGGTCCAGCCAGGCAAGCACAACCCGGGAAAGCTCGGCTCTCTGCTGACTGACGTCGTGCGGGGTGTCGAGAACGACGCGCTTCTTGTCGGCCGGGTCGGTTCCCAGGGCGCGGAACATGGGCGCTTGGGCGCGATCCGGCGAGAAGGTGAAATCGTATTTGCCGTTGACCATCAGCACGGGCTTGGTCACGCGAGGGGCGAAGTCCACCTGGTCACGTCCCTTGGGAGGGGACGTCAGGAAGAAGCCGCCGTCGAGAAAGACCACCGCCCGGAAGCGGGGTTCGAGCGCGGTGAAGATGACACCATATGCCGCGCCCATGCTGACGCCGAGGTAGGCGATCTTGGAGGCGTCCATGTCCTTGCGCGTGTCCAGGTAGTCGACGGCGCGGCGGACCTCCTTGGACCATTTCATGGTCAACTGGAGATCGCCGATCGAACCCACCAACTGGAGAGGATCGACGTTGCGTTCGTAAGTATCGAGATAGATCGGGTACAGCAGGGCGCGGCCGTTTTTGATGATGTAGTCCACGAATTGCATGTCGCCGAGATGACGGCTGTCCCGAAGCAGTTCGACCCGGGCGCTGGGAAAGAACACGACCGATTGATAGGGGGGCTGCACGTGCTTGGGTAAAAACAGGTACATGGGAAGCCGCTCGCCGTCATGGCCGGCGTCGATCGTGACCTTTTGCACGGTCCAGTCCGGGGCGTTCCGCGCTGCGCCGGCGCGGGGGCGAAGCGGGACCGGTTCGTAGGCGTACATGGCCTTGTATGCCTGAAATACAGCGTCCGAGGCGGGCGCAACGTGAGAAAAACTCCGTCTCTGGCGCACCAGGGGCGCGAGCGCATCCAGCGGCAGCGGCGCGTGATTGCGCACCGTGCGAAAGCCGTTCATCGGCGAGCGATCGAACGGCGGCAGGGCTTCGGGATCGAATGCCTGATAGGTTTGCGTGCCCACGGCGCCGCCGAGAATGAATCGGTCCGCACCGACGGCGGAGCGGCTCCATTCCCGGACGTTTCCCGCCATGTCGTAGGTGCCAAATGGACCGACTGAGTTCCGTGCGCCGACAGCCACCGTGCCGCTGCCGCCAAAATTGCCGGCGTTGGCTGCAAAGTAGGCCAGATCGTCCGGAGCGGCGCGGTAGAACTGCGCCAGCACGGGAAGACTCTGGCCAGCAAAGGCGGCGTAGGCTGCGGCTTCATACCAACTCACGCCGGAGACGGGGAAGTCCGCCTGGCCGAGGGGGTAGTGGCCGGCTTCCCAACTCGCCGGGCCGGGCCGGCCCGTACGGTCGCGGAAGCGGCTGATGGCCTGAGTCCAACTCAGGGTCTTGCCCTCGAGGACGAACTTGTGCCGCCAGAATCGGGGGTTCCGGTACCCGCCTTGATCGACGAATCGCTGATACTGGGCATTGGTTACTTCGAACTTGTCCATGTCGTAATTGGGCAGGTTTTTTGCTCTCACCCAGCCGAGGAAGTCGATCAACTCCTCCCAGGAGCCGCCTGAGACAGGCACCATGCCAGAAGCGGCGAGGCGGTGTACAGCGTCTATGGGGAACCGCATCGCGGGCGAAGTGATCGGAGCGGAAATAAAGCTGCCCAAACCCGGTTTGGAGACGCGCCAGCGGAAGTACCCGCGCGGAACACGGACCCGACGCAGCGGCGTGGTGCCGAGGGTGAACCAAGCTCCCGGGTTGAGATAGTCCTGAATTTCGACCGTGGCGCCCGGGGGGTCCGAGGTGACGGCGATGAGCTGGGTGGAGGCGGCTTGCCGACGAGCGAGTTGGGGATCGCCGGGCAGGATGGCGTCGGCCTCTCGCAGCAACCGGAACGCGGCCAGGGGCTGCGCGGGCGCGAGTTGCGCGATGGCCGGCATGGCCTGCTCGCGAACCCAGCGAATGCGTTGCATGCGCCGAAAAAGCAGGCTGCCGGTGAGCAAGGCGAGGGCGAACGCCACAGCCCCGCCGATCGCGAACCAGCGTCGCGCGCGCCGCGGCGCCGTCGCCTCGCGGGGTAGCATCGCCGTCAAGCGGCTCTCCGCGGCGTGAGCCGAGGGGGGGCGGCGGGCCGGGTCCTTTTCCACAAGGCTCTGAAACAGGCGGTCGAGTTCAGGCAACAGGTGGCGCCGCTGCCGCGTTATCGGCACGATAGCCGGGGCGGCGCCGCTGGCCAGCATCCGGCCAAGCGAAGCGCCCGGAACCGGCAAAGCTCCGGTCACCATTTCATACAGAACCACGCCGAGGGAGAACAGATCGGCGGCCGGCGTGGGCTCGCCTCCTTCAACCTGCTCCGGCGCCATGTATGCGGGCGTTCCGAGAACCATGCGCGCTTCGGTCACGCTGGTTTCATCGAGCAGCCGCGCCAGCCCAAAATCCAACACCTTCACGCCGTGGCGGGTAAGCATGATATTGGCTGGTTTGAGATCGCGATGCACAATGCCGTGGGAGTGCGCCTCCTCCAACGCCGCGGCGATTTGGATCGCAAAACCCAGCGCATGGTTGTGCGGCAGCGGGCCCGGCTTGAGCCGATCCGCCAGGGTTTGGCCCTCCACCAATTCCATGACCAAATAATTGGGGCCGACGTCGTAAAGGGTGCAGATATGGGGGTGGTTGAGCGCCGAGATGGCGCGCGCCTCGATCTGAAAGCGGGCCTGGAACGTGCCACTGGAAGCCTTGATGGCGACCGGCCGGCCTAGCTGGGTGTCGCGCGCGCGAAAGACTCGCCCCATCCCTCCGGCGCCCAGAACGGCTTCAATCTCGTAGCGCCCCAGCCGCATGCCGGGGTGGAGCACCGACGCAAGGCCGGCAGCCAGCATACGCTCGACTTCGAGTCTGATGTCGGAGTCGGAACGGTTCAGCAGCGCTTGCAGTTGCGCCGGCGGGCAATGGAGTGCGGCATTGAAGAGTTCGTCAACTTCTTGTCGCCGCCGCTCCATGTTACCTGGTCCTTGCGCCGTTCATCCACCAGTATCCTCAATTTGTCCCGGTCAGTGATGGATCATCAATGGACCGTGGTGCGCTCAGCGCGGCTGGCGTAGACCCCGCTGAAGAGGAACTTGAAGGTGCCGCGGGGGCGCGCCGCGGTGAGAGCGGAGCCGCCGCTGTCCGGCGCGGGGCCACCGCAGCGAATAGGGCGAGGGTGAGGATGCGCGCGATCGCAAGGACGAGGCGGATGGGTATGGGGCGCCTCCTGAACGTAGAATGCAGGTCGAGAGTACATCAGGACTGCGCCTAAAGTGCAATGCTTTCTGCGTCATACGGCAGGCGTCGAGAAAAGCGGAACGGCAACCGGGCGGGGCCGCTCTTTACCGGGGTAGCGTACAATAACCGCCATGGGGGCAGCCTTAATGAGCCGGACGAGGGGACGGCGGAGCGCGCAGGGGTTTTCGTTGATTGAGTTGTTGATCGCGATGGCGATCATCGCCATTATTGTGGCGATCTCGATTCCGAGACTGGGCACGCTGATCAAGAACACTCGCGCCACGGCGGCGGAAGGCAACCTCAACACGCTGACGAAGGTGTTGAGCCAGTACGCGACCCAGTATCCGAACATCGGATATCCGCCCTCGCTGGCGGCGCTGGGGCCGCCGCCCAGCGGCAGCCCGGCCAGCGCCAGCGCCGCGGACATGGTGGGCGAAGACCTGGCGAAGGCGGGGACAAGCCCGAAGCAGGGCTACATCTTCACCTACACGCCGGCCTCGGGGACTCCGACCACCGGCTACACGCTGACGGCGACGCCGCAGAACGGCGCCGGCACGCGCTACTTCTATACCGACCAGAACGGCGAGGTGCGTTACAACGACAATGCACCGGCGACCGCATCGAGCCCGATTGTCCAATAGGCGTTGGGGGCGGGGTTGGAAGGTGCTGGCGGCGGCAGCGGCGCTAGTGGCGGCGGCGGCGGCGCAGCAGCAGACGATCGGGGCGCTGGCGTTTGCGCTGGATGGGCGCTACAACTCGATTCACAGTTGGCAGGCGCATTTTGAGCAGACGTTCACCTCCGGCCTGAACCGCCAAACGCAAAGCGGGCGACTGTATCTTGAAAAGCCAGGCCGCATGCGCTGGGATTACACCCGGCCGGAGCGCAAGACGTTTTTGGTCGCGGACCACCGGGTATGGCAGTATACGGCCGGGGCGCGGCAGGCGAGCGTGACCGATTTAAAATCGAGCCGCGATCTGCGCACGCCGCTACGGTTCCTGCTGGGGCACCTGGATCTGCCGAAGGAGCTCAAGGGCCTGAGCTACAGCGGCCTGGAGCCGTGGCACGCGGGCGACGTGGTCATCCACGGCTATCCGCTGGACAGCCGCGAGGGGTGGCGGGAATTGTTCGTGGAGGTGGCGCCGGGCTACGAAATCAACCGCCTGTTGATCGTCGGCCTAGACGGATCGCAGAACGACATCCGGTTCAGCGACATTCAAACCAACCCCCGGCTGCCGAAGGATATCTTCCGATTTGTGCCGCCGGCGGGGGTGCGCGTGGTTCCCGGCGGAGAATAAAGCAGAACGAACCACTCCCGTCAGCGCTCTTCTGGATCGAAGGATGGAGCGACCGACACAGCCTGCTACAATTGGGCAACTCCGTCCTGCAGCACCCGTTCCAGCATGCCAACTTATGTCATTACCGCGCTGAATGACCGCGGCCAGCGCCTGCGGCAAGTGGAGCGCGCCGGCAGCGAACGCGAGTTGCGGGACCGTTTCCTGGCGCAGGGCTATCTGGTGCAGTCGGTGCGGGCGCAACGCGGGTTGGGCGCGGAGCGACGGCGCGGACGGGTCGCGGTGGACAAGTTCCTGGTCTTCAACCAGCAGTTCCTGACCCTGATCCGGGCGGGGCTGCCGATTCTGCGCGCTCTGGAGTTGCTGGAGACGCGCGCCCGCGACGAAAAGCTGCAGGCGCTGCTGCAGCGGGTACGGAAGCGGGTGCAGGGAGGCGACCTGTTGTCGAAAGCCTTCGCGGAGGAAGCGTCGATTCCGGAGATCTATACCACGACGCTACTGGCGGGCGAGAAAAGCGGCAATCTGGAGGAGGTGCTGGGCCGGTATTTGCAATATCAGCGGCTGGCGCTGAGCCTGCGCCGCAAGCTCACCAGTTCGCTGATCTACCCGACCGTGCTGCTGTGCCTGGTGCTGGTGGTGCTGACGTTTCTGGTGACCTACGTGGTGCCGCAATTTGCGGCGCTGTACAGCTCGCTGAACGCCACGCTGCCGGCGATCACGCTGATGGTGCTGCAGATCGGGCTGCTGGTGCGGCACCAGTTTCTGCTGCTGGCGGCGGGGGTGGCCGGGGGGGCGCTGCTGGCGGTCTATGTGAGCCGGCAACCGCGGTTCGCGCTGCTGTTTGACGGGCTGGCGCTGCGGGTGCCGCTGCTAGGGGAGCTGTACTGGAAGTACCAGGTGGCGATGCTGTGCCGCACCCTGGCGACGCTGTTGCAGGGCGGCCTGCCGGTGGTGCAGGCGCTGGAGACCGCAGCGTCGGCGCTGCGCAGCCCGCGGTTGCGGCGCGGGGTTGCCGCCACCGTGCGGGAAGTGCGGGAAGGGGAGGCGATCTCGGCAGGATTGGGACGCCATCGCGTGGTGCCCCGGCTGGCGGTGGAGATGGTGGAAGTGGGCGAAGGCACGGGCGCGCTGCCGCAAATGCTGGCCTCGGTGGCGGAGTTTTTCGATGAAGACCTGGCCAACGCGATGACGGCGCTGCTGGCGCTGATCGAGCCCGCGATTCTGGTGATGGTGGGCTCGGTGGTGGCGGTGATCCTGATTTCGCTCTATCTGCCGATCTTTTCCCTGGGAGCGAGGATTCAGCAATGAGCACGACGGACACGCCGGTCACCACGGCCGCCGCCAGCGCCGACGCCGAACTGGCCAAGGCGGAGCAACTGGCGCGGCGGTATCACTGCCCGCTGGTCGACCTGCGCACCCACCCGATCTCGCCGGAGCTGTTCCGGGCGGTGCCGGTGGAGCTCATGTTCCGCTATCACTTCGTGCCGCTGGAGAGCGACGCGCAAACGCTGACCATCGCGATCGCCGATCCCAGCCAGCTCATGCTGATGGACGAGGTGGGGTTGCTGCTGGGGCGGCGGGTGGCGATGCGGGTGGCGACGCCGGCGCAGATCGAAGAGATCCTCAAGAAGAACGAGCAGTCGCAGCGGGTGCTGGAGCAGGCCACGGAAGGGTTCACGCTGGACGTGCTGCGGGCGGAGGAGACCGGCGACGAGACCATCTCGATCGAACGGCTGACGAACGACGAGGACATCAACCCGATCATCAAGCTGGTGGACACGACCATCTTTACCGCGCTGGAGCGGCGCGCGAGCGACATCCACATCGAATCGGGGGATGCCGAGCTGAACGTCAAGTACCGCATCGACGGGGTGCTGCAGCCGGCGCTGGCGCCGATCGCCAAGGAGTTCCATTCGCCCATCCTGAGCCGCATCAAGGTGATGAGCGAGCTCGACATCTCCGAGCGGCGGGTGCCGCAGGACGGACGCTTCCGGGTGCGGTACAAGGGGCGGGCGATCGACTTCCGCGTCTCGATCATGCCCAGCATCCACGGCGAGGACGCGGTGCTGCGGGTGCTGGACAAGGAGGCGATGAGCGAGAAGTTCCAGAACCTGACGCTGGACGTGGTGGGGTTCGACCCGCACGATCTGCGCAAGTTCCGGCGCTACATCCGCGAGCCCTACGGCATGGTGCTGGTGACCGGGCCGACGGGGAGCGGCAAGACCACCACGCTCTATGCGGCGCTGAACGAGATCCGGAGCGCGGAAGACAAGATCATCACGATCGAGGATCCGGTGGAGTACCAGCTCCGGGGCGTGACCCAGATTCCGGTGAACGAGAAGAAAGGGCTGACGTTTGCGCGCGGGCTGCGTTCGATCTTGCGGCACGATCCGGACAAGATCATGGTGGGGGAAATCCGCGACGCGGAGACGGCGCAGATCGCCATCAACAGCGCGCTGACCGGCCACCTGGTGTTCACCACGGTGCACGCCAACAATGTGGTGGACGTGATCGGGCGCTTCCTGAACATCGGGGTCGAGCCCTACAACTTCGTCTCGTCGCTGAACTGCATTCTGGCACAGCGCCTGGTGCGGCTGATCTGCCCGGCCTGCAAGCACGCGGTGCGCTATCCGCGCGAAGTGCTGGAGGCGTCAGGGCTAAACGGCGAGTGGCACGAACGCGATTGTTACGAAGGGCGGGGCTGCATGGAGTGCGGGGGAACGGGCTTCCGCGGGCGAACCGCGATCCACGAGTTGCTGGAGATGACCGACACCGTGCGGGAGATGATTCTGGGCAAGCGCCCGTCGTCGGAGATCCGGCGGATGGCGAAGCAAGAGGGGATGAAGTTTCTGCGGGAGAGCGCGCTGGACCGCGTCGCCGCGGGACTGACGACGCTCAAAGAGATCAACAAGGTCACCTTCATCGAGCTGGCCCGCTAGAGTTGCCGGTGACAACGACATTTCCCACGATCGCGAAGCTGCTGGCGAAACTGGACGCGTTGACGGCGCCGGCGGCGCCGGAGCTGGCGGTGGAGATCGCTCCCGGGCGAATTGCGGTGGCGCGACGGGAGGGCGCCGGGGTGCGGGCGCACGTGGCGGGGCTGAGCGCGGGCGCGGTGCAGCCGTCGGCGGTGAAGCAGAATCTGAGCGATCCGGACTCCATTGCCACCCACCTGCGCCAAGCGCTGGCGGCGGTGGGCGGCGGCGAGAGCGCAGCCGTGCTGCTGGTGCCCGACCTGACGGCGCGGCTGTCGGTGCTGGAGTTTGAGTCGCTGCCGGCGAAGCGCGAGGAGCTGGAGCCGCTGGCGCGTTTCCGGCTGCGCAAAAGCCTGCCGTTTGGCGAGGAGCAGGCGGTGGTTTCGTGCCAAATGTTGTCGCCCACCCGGCTCCTGGTGGCCTTTGGGGAGCGGGCGCGCTTGGACGAATATGAAGACTGCCTGGCGGCGGCGGGAGCGCACGCGGCGACGGTGCTGCCGTCGGGATTGACCTGCCTGGCGGCGGATCCGGCGCTGGAGCATGGAGCGCTGCTGCTGCGGGCGGAGCCGGGCTGCCTGACCAGCGCCTTCTGCTGGCAGGGGCGGATCGAGTTTTACCGCGCGCTCGAGATCTCGACGCCGGGCGGCAAGCCCACTTTCGACGATGTGTTTCCGTCCGTAGCGTACTTCCGGGACCGTATCGAGCAGGCGCCGGAAGCAAGCGGCGGAGGGTGGCTGCTGTACACCGCGGGCCTGCCGGAGGAGTTGCGAGCACGGCTGCGGGAGGAGGTGCCGTGGGCCACGGTGCGCCCGGCGCAGTTGGCGGCGGCCCAGGCGACGGGCGCGACGGCGGAGCAACTACTGGCGGTGACCGGGGCGCTACAGGGGAGGTTTCTATGATCCGCATCACCGTCAATCTAAGCCGGCGGCCGGCGGAGAACCTGCGGCGGGTGCGGATCTTCTGGGGGGGGGCGCTGGCGCTGCTGCTGGTGGTGCTGACGGGGCTGGCGGCGGTAGCGGTCACCGGGCTGGCCGCGACGCGGCCGCTGCAGGCACAAATGACGGCGTTGCGGGCGCGCACCGCGCCGCTGGAGGCGCAGCGCGCGCGGGCGGAGGTCCGGCTGCGGGATCCGCAGGTGCGGGCGGTGCTCGGCCGGGCGCGCTTTTTCAATCAGCTGATTGCCCGCAAGAGTGTTTCCTGGACGCGGCTGTTCGAGCGGCTGGAGCAGATCATGCCGGCGCAGGTGGAACTGGAGTCGCTGCGGCCGCTGCGGCGCAACGGCGCCAATGCAGTGGACATCCGGTTTGCCAGCGAGGCGCTTCCCCCGGCGATCGAGTTCGTCCATCGGCTGGAAACGTCGAGCGATTTCAGCGGCGCCCGCGTGGAACGGGAAGCGGAAGCGGCCGCCCCCAAGGCGGCGATGGGAAGCGCGGCCGCAGCGCGGCCGCGCTTCCAGATCGAAATCACGGCGCTCTACCGCCCGCCGGCCGGCGGCGAGGGAGGACAGCCATGAAGGCGACGGCGAGCTCGCTGCGGCGCAACCTCAAGATCGCGACGATTGCGTGCCTGGCGGCGGATTTGGCGCTGCTGGGCTGGCTGCTCTCGCCGCGCGCGCCGTCCCGCGCGGCGATGACGGCGCAACTGGCCCGGGCGCGAGCCCAGTACGTGGCGCTGCGGCTGCAGGCGGCGCAGATGGCGAAGCTCGACCAGCGCATACGCATGAGCCGGACGCAGATGCAGGCGCTGATGGCGCAGGGCCTTCCACCACAGGCAGACGCGAGCTCCAAGCTGCTGACCGAATTGAGCCGGATCGCCGGGCGGAGCCATGTGCTCGTGTCGGGCGCGCAGTTCAATCCGGACAAGACGATGCAATACGGAGTGCGGCGCATTGCGATCAGCCTGCAGGTGGCGGGGCCGTATGCGGGCGTGGTGCGTTTCGTCAACCAGATGGAGCGCTCGCCGATGTTTTTCATCATCAATCAGGTGAGCGCCAGCGGTGTGGCGAGCGCCGGCGCCGGGGGGGCGGGCGGCGGCGACCAGGTAAAGCTCGAGGTGCAACTCGAAGCCTACGTGCAGGCGGAGCGGATGTGAAGCTGGGAACGGAGAACAAGGGGCAGCTGGCGCTGCTGGCGGTGCTGCTGGCGGTGGCCGGCGTCTTGCTGTGGCGCAATCTGGCGCCGGCGGGGGAAGCGGCGGTGCCCGAGGCCGCCGCGACTTCGACCACGCAACCGCTGGCGATCAGCCTGGCCCATCTTGATCCCCGGCTGCACATGCAGGAGTTGGAGCGCCTGCGTGCGCGGCGCTACACCGGAACCGGGCGGGACCTGTTCCGGCTGGGGCCAGCGCCGCCGCCTCCACTTTCGCCGGCAGCGGCCGCAGCGGCGCGGCGGGAGGCGGCGGAAGCCGCCCGGCAGGTCGCCGCGGCCGGGCCGCCGCCACCGCCGCCGATCCCGCTCAGTTTTTACGGATTTGCGCAGGCCAACGGCATGCCGGAGAAGGTATTTCTGCAGTTCGGCGGCGAGACGTATGTGGCGGCGGAGGGAACGACAGTTGCCCACCGTTATGTGATCGAGGCTATCGGCAAGCTGTCGGTGCGGGTCCGGGATCTGATGACTCGCACCGAACAGGAGTTGCCGCTGCAGCAGGGCGGCAGCGGATCCTAGCCCTCAACCACGGGTGCGAGCAATGGCCGGGGACTCGTCCTCGGCGGGCAGGGGCGCGGTGGGCTTGAGGTACAAGGCGTCGAGCGCCGCGGTCACGACGTCAAACGCCTCCTGCGGCGAATCGGCGGTATGGAACAGATCGAGGTCGGAGGACGAGATCGTGCCCCATGCGGCGAGGGCTTTGAAATTGATGATCTCCTCCCAATAGCCGCGGCCATAGAGCAGGATGACGATCTTCTTGTTCAGCTTCTGGGTCTGCACCAGCGTGAGCATCTCCATGAGTTCGTCCAGCGTGCCGAAGCCGCCAGGAAAGGCGATCAGCGCCTTGGCAGGATAGGCAAACCAGAACTTACGCATGAAGAAGTAGTGAAACTCGAAGTTCAAGGCGGGCGAGATGAACGGGTTGGGAACCTGCTCGAAGGGCAGGCGGATGTTGAAGCCGATGGTTTTCCCGCCGGCTTCCGCAGCGCCGCGGTTGGCAGCTTCCATGATGCCGGGGCCGCCGCCCGAGGTGATGACGAATCGGCGGCGGCGGCTGGGCAGGGCATCCGCCCAGAGGGTGAGACGGCGGGCCAGTTCGCGGGCGTCTTCGTAATAGCGGGCGAGGTCGCGGGCGTGCGGAGAATCGGCAGGCGCGGCGGCGGACTCCGCGCTGTGGATGCGGGCGGAGCCAAAGAATACGATCGTGTCCTGGATGTTCTCGCGGCGCAGACGGCTTTGGGGCTCCAGATATTCGGCAGCCATGCGCAGGAGGCGGGCATCCGGGCTGTTGAGGAAACGGGGATTTTCGTAGGCGAGGGGGGCGCGGCCGTCGGCGGGAGAGTCTGCCATGCCCTCGATTGTAAACGCCTGGCGGCCCGGACCCGGGGTTGCCGGAGCGATAATTGAGGCTGTATCCATGCCAGCAAAAGCCAGCGCCGCGACTGCGATGAGCCCGCGCGTCCAGTCCGCTTATGCGGAACTGCAGACGCGGGTGGCAGCAAGCCGGCCGCGGGACGACCACGAACTGCTGCGGCGCGCATTCGAATATGGGGCGCGCCTGCATGCCCGGCAGCGGCGGCGGTCAGGGGAGGCGTTCATCCTGCACCCGCTGGCGGTGGCGTCGGTGCTGGCGGAGATGGAGATGGATACGGTGTGCATTGCCGCCGGCCTGCTGCACGACGCGGTCGAGGACACGCCCGTAACCAGCGAGCAGATCGCGCGGGAATTCGGCCCGATCGTAGCCCACCTGGTCGAGGGCGTGACCAAGATGGACCGGCTGGATCTGCAGGGTCCGACGCAAACGGATGCGCGCCAGGCGGAGAGCGTGCGCAAGATGCTGCTGGCGATGGTGGACGATATCCGCGTCATCCTCATCAAACTGGCGGACCGGCTGCATAATATGCGGACCCTGCAGCATCTGCCGCCGGAGCGGCAGCGGGCCATCGCGCGCGAAACCCTGGATATCTATGCGCCGCTGGCGCATCGGCTGGGCATGGGGAAGATGCGGGGCGAGTTGGAGGACCTGGCGTTCAGCTACCTGGAGCCGGAGGCGTACCGGCGCATCCAGGCGGCGGTGGACAGCCGCCGCGCGGGCGGGGAGGAGTTCCTGGAGCAGGTACAAGCGCGGGTGCGGACGGCGCTCGCCGAGCACGAGATCCCGGCGCGGCTGGAGGGGCGGATCAAGCGGATTTACAGCATTTACCAGAAGCTCGAGCGGCAGCGGATTGACGTGGACCAGGTCTATGACCTGCTGGCGCTGCGCGTCATCACGGACTCGGTCAAAGATTGCTACGCCGTACTCGGCGTCATTCACAGCGTCTGGCGGCCGGTGCCGGGCCGGATCAAGGATTTCATCGCGACACCGCGGCCCAACATGTACCGCAGCCTGCACACGGCGGTCATTGACGCCAGCGGGCAGCCGTTTGAAGTGCAGATCCGGACGGCGGAGATGCACCGCATGGCGGAAGAGGGGATTGCGGCGCACTGGAAGTACAAGGACGGTGCGCTGGCTCCTACGGCGGACGACGAACGCATCCTGTGGCTACGGCGCCTGGTGGAGTGGCAGCGGGAGATTGCGGATCCGGCCGAGTTTCTGGCGATGCTGAAGGTGGATTTGGCGCCGGAGGAGATCTACGCCTTCACGCCCAAGGGCCGGATTCTGGCGCTGGGGCGGGAGGCCTGTCCGGTGGACTTTGCCTACGCGGTGCACACGGAAGTTGGACACCACTGCGTGGGGGCGCGCGTAAACCGGAGGATTGTTCCTCTGCGCTATCACATCCAAAACGGCGACATTGTGGAGATACTGACGCAGCCCGGGCATACGCCCAGCCGCAATTGGCTGTCGTTTGTGAAGACGTCGCGGGCGCGGCAGAAGATCCGGCATTGGCTGAACGTCCATGAGCGCGAGCGCGCCACCGAGATCGGCAGGCGAGCCCTGGAACGGGAGGCCCCGCGCTTCGGCCTATCGGCGAAGCCAATGCAGGAGACGGAACTGGAACGGGCGGGCGCGGAACTGGGCTTTCCCAAGGCCGAGGATATCTACGCCGCGCTCGGGTACGGCAAGATCTCCGCGCGCCAACTGCTGGCCAAGCTGTTGCCGCCGGGGAAGCGGACGGCGGAGCAAGCGCGGCGGTTCCGGAATCCGCGCCGGCCGCTGAAGGCGGGCACGGCCGGCCCGATCCTGGTGCGCGGATTCAGCGATCTGCTGGTGTATCGCGCCACCTGTTGCGCGCCGCTGCCGGGCGAACCCATCGTCGGTTACATCAGCCGGGGCAAAGGGGTGGGGGTGCACGCTGCGACTTGCTCCAACGTACAGAACCTGCTGTATGAGGCCGACCGCCGCATCGATGTGGCGTGGGCGCCGGCGGCGCGGGAGCCGAGCGAAGTGAAACTGCAGATTTACACCGACGACAGCGCCGGAATGCTGAGCGCCATCACCGCGGTGATCTCCGAGCAGGGCAGCAATATTCGCAACATCGGCGTACGCACGGCGGCCGGCCAGGCGGTGGTGGAACTGAGCGTGGATGTCGCCGACGCGCCCGCGCTGGCGCAGATCATGGCCGAGCTGAAGCGCATCCCCGGCCTGCATGCGATCGAGCGCGTGCAAGGGAGCAAGGGGCGGGAGAAAGGATGATACGCTAGCGGCATGTCACGTGAGACGGTCACAACTCCGCATGCGCCCGGCGCCATCGGACCCTACGTGCAGGCGGTGCGCGCCGGCGGTTTTATTTTCCTCTCCGGGCAGGTGCCGCTGGATCCGGCCACCGGCGCACTCCTGAATGATCCGGATATCGGGCGGCAGACCGAGCGGGCGCTGCGCAACCTGCAGGCCGTGTTGGAAGCGGCGGGCAGCGGCCTCGCGAAGGCGGTGAAGACCACCGTCTATCTGGCCGACTTGAACGATTTCAGCGCGATGAATGCCGCCTACGCCAAGTTTTTCCCGCACGATCCGCCGGCGCGTTCCACGGTGGAAGTGAGCCGGCTGCCGCGCGGGGCGCGGGTTGAAATCGACCTGATCGCGCTAGCCTAGGCGGCTAGGCGGGGGTGGCGGCGCTCTTGGCGGCGGGACGGCGAAGCGCCTTCACGACGCGGCCGCTTTTTATGCAATCGGTGCACAGGCGTGCCTTCGCGCTGCCGCCTTCCGGGCGCTGAATGCGGGCGCTTTGCAGGTTCACGTTCCAACGCCGTTTGGTGACGTTATGGGCGTGGCTGATGCGGTTGCCGAATTGCGGCCCCTTGCCGCATAAATCACAGACGCGTGCCATAGCCTTCCTTTCGGGCCTAAACTTAGAGTATACCGGAACGGGAGACGGTCGCCCATGAACCTGCGCATCGGCGATATTAGCGACGATTATTGCACCCGTTGCCACCGGATGACGAACCACAGCGTGGCGGCCATGGTCGGTGAGCGGGTGGCTAGCGTGAGCTGCCGGACGTGCGGTTTTCAGCACGATTACCGCGGCGGCAAGCCGCCGGTCCGCTCCCGCAAGCCCAAGCCCAGCGCGTTTGACCAGGTGTTGGCGGGCATTGTGGGCGAGCTGCCGAACCCATCCGAGCCCAAGCCGCGGCGGAAGCGCTGAACCCGATGCCATCGGCCTCGGATGCCGCGCTGGCCGAAGGCGTCGCCGCGCCGGATAGCCCCGCGGTATTGGCGCTGGTGGGAGCCTTTCTCGCCAGCCCGCTGGGGCGGGCCGAACTGGTGCGTTTGCGCTTTCACCGCGACCCAGCGGAGTTGGAGCGGCTGCAGCGGCGGTGGAGCGAGGCGCGGACCTGGCTCGAACGGCGCGGGGGCTTCGGCTTCGGCGGACTGACGGACCCGGGGGACCTGGTACGCCAAGCCCGTGCCTCGGCAGCCGGACTGGAGGGCGTGGATCTGGTGCGCATTGCCGAGTTTCTGGACGCGGCCGCGGAGCTGCGCGAGGGCCTGTTGGCGCCGGGCGCGGCGGAGGCAGAGGGGCGGGAATCGTGGCCGGAGTTGGCGGTGCTGGCGGAGGCGATCCCCGCCGCGGCGGGCTTGCGGCAGGCGTTGCGATCCGCACTGCGCCCGGACGGGGAGTTGGACGACAATGCCAGCCCGGAGTTGGCGCGGCTGCGGCGGCAACGGGCGCGCCAGAAGCAGGCGCTGGAGTCCGTCATGACGGAGCAGATGCGCAAGCTCAGCGGTGAGGGCGTGCTGCAGGAAGAGCTGATCACCCTGCGGAACGAGCGCTATGTGCTGCCGGTGCGGGCGGACCTGCGGCGGCGGGCGGCGGGCTTGGTGCAGGGCGCGAGCTCGAGCGGGCAGACGGTATTCATCGAACCGATGGAGGCGGTTGAGCTCAACAACGAGCAAGCCCGGCTGCTGGCGGCGGAGGCGGCGGAGGCGCGGCGCATCCTGCAGGAGCTGTCCCGCCAGGTGGCTGGCGCCGGCGGCGAGATCGAGACGGCAGCCCGACTTTGCGGTGAAATCGAATTCGAGGCCGCCAAAGCGCGATTCGCGCAGGCTTACGGCGGGGTGGCGGCGGAATTCACGGCCGGGCCCGCGGTGCTGGAGCTGCAGAATGCCTGCCATCCGCTACTGCTGGCCGCCCAGCGCGACCACCCGGAGCGCTCGGTGGTGCCGCTCAACCTGGAACTGACGCGGCAGCGCATGCTGGTGGTGAGCGGGCCGAACACGGGCGGTAAGACGGTGGTGCTGAAGACCGTGGCGGTGGCGGCGTGGATGGCGCAGTGCGGGCTGCCCGTATGCGCGCGCGGAGCCCGGCTGCCGGTGTTCGCGGCGGTGCACGCCGATATTGGCGACGTGCAGTCCATCCAGCAGAGCTTGAGCACGTTCTCCAGCCACCTGCTGCGAATTCGCGCGATTCTGGCGGCGGCCGGCGACGCCAGTTTGGTGCTGCTTGACGAGTTGGGCACGGCGACGAACGCGGCGGAGGGAGCGGCGCTGGCGGTGGAGGTGGCCGCGTGGCTGCTGGACCGGCGCGCCTGGACGCTGATCTCGACCCACCACGATGCGCTGAAAGCCTGGGCGGCGGAGCATGCCGAAGGCGTGATGAACGGTTCGGTGGCGCTGGACGCGCAGACCCTGGCACCGACCTACCAATTCCGGATGGGTGTGCCCGGGATTTCGGCCGGCTTGGACATGGCGCAGCGATTGGGCCTGCCTGCGGCCCTCGTCGACGGTGCGCGCCAACGGCTGGGCGCCGGCGAACGCGAGGCGGCGCGCTATCTACAAACGCTGCAAGAGCAGTTGGCGGCGGCGGACGCACGCCTGACGCAGGCGCGGGAGCGGGAGCGGGCCGTCGAGCAACGCGAACGGGAAGTGGCGGCGCACGACCGGGCCTATCTGGAGAAGCAGATGGCGGCACTGCGCAGCGACCTCGAGCGCCGGCTGGCGGCGCTCTCCGGGGCGGCGGAAAAGCAGTGGCGGCGCGAGCTGGATGAGCTGCGCGCCGATTTCACCGCGGCGCAGAAGAAGAAGGCGGCGCTGGCGGAGGCGCGCATGAAGCGCGAGCGGGAAGAGATGTTTCGCAAGGAACTGCCGGAGCTACGTCCGGCGCCGGCGGCAGCGGCGCGGCCGCCGCGGGTGGGCGAGTGGGTGCGGCTGCGGGATTCGCGCACGCCGGCGCAGGTGTTACGGCGGCTCGACGAAGGCGGCTACGAGGTTGCCGCGGGGGTGTTGCGGTTACACGTGAAGGCGGAGGAGATCGCGGCGATCCTGCCGGGCAAAGAAGGCAGATCGGAGACCACGGATCTCGATGCTTCCTCCACGGCGATGCTGGAACTCAACTTGATCGGCCTGCGCGCGGAGGAGGCCCGGGAACGCCTGCAACGATTCCTGGATCGGGCCTTACTGCAAGAAGCGGTGCAAGTGCGCATCGTGCATGGCGCCGGTTACGGCGTGCTGCGCAAGGCGGTCAGCGAAGAATTGCGGGAGCATCCGGCGGTGGCGAAGTTTTACCATCCGCCGCAGAATCAAGGCGGGCAAGGGGTGACGATTGCGGATTTGCGGTAGGCCGCCGTCGTACACTTGAGCCAAGGCCCCGCCCGGACGGAGGGATGGGTGAGCGGTTGAAACCGGCAGTCTTGAAAACTGTTGCGCCTGCAAGGGCGCCGGGGGTTCGAATCCCTCTCCCTCCGCCACTTTTATCATCCCCGACCTCGACCCAGCCCGGCGCCCCAGGGAAGATCGCCGGTGTGATCTAATGAAGGGATGCGCAACCTTCTAGGTGTGATGGCCGTGGCGGCGGTAGCCGGCGGCATTTTGGCTGCCCAGAGCCCGGCTCGACCGGGAGGGGCGAACGACCCGGTGGTGATTTCGGTAGGCGCACAGCAGATCCGTGCCAGCGAGTTCAACGCATTGCTGGCGGGGGCGCCACCGCAGAGCCGGGCGGCGATGGAGGCGAACAAGCGCGCCGTAGCCGAACAGCTGGCGAAGATGTTGGCGCTGGTCGAAGCGGCGCACCGGCACGGTCTGGATCAGTCGCCCGCCTTCAGGGTGCAGATGATGCTGTCGCGGGACAACGCTCTCGCCAAGTCCGAAGTGGACCGGCTGCAAGCGGCAGCGGTACCGACCGCGGCGCAGGAGCAAGCATTTTACTCAGCCCACGCGACGCAATTTCGGCAGACCAAGCTGCGGCACATCCTGATTGGCGACAACGAGACGCCCGGAGGGGGGAGTTCGCGTACGCCGGCGCAGGCCCTGGCGAAGGCGCAGAAAATTGAAGCCGAACTGAAGGCGGGCGGCGACTTCGCCGCGATTGCCAAGGCCCAATCGGACGACGCCGGGTCGAAGGCCAAAGGCGGTGAACTGGGCGAGATCAGCCCCGGGGAAACGGTGCCGGAGTTCGAGACCGCAGTGAATGCGTTGCCGGTGGGCAAGATCAGCGAACCCATCCATACCCGCTTCGGTTACCACATCGTCGAAGTGGAATCGCGCTCCACGATGCCGTTTACCCAAGCCAAGCTGCTGATCGCGCAACAGCTGACGCAGCAGAATGTGGCCACGGCGATCGACCGCATTGCGGCCACGGCTCACGTGGTGATCAGCAACAGCTTCTTCGGCCCCGCCAAACCGCCGGCGCCGCCCAGTCCGCGCCGCTAGCGGCGCTAAACTGGCTGCAGGTGCGCACCCCGGCGCAGGCGGGAGTGCGCGCAGATTTTTATGCACGTTCCCGGCGCCCCCCGGTCTTTATCTGATGAAGGTGCCGAGGAGGGCATGGCGGCCCCAGCGGCAGCGCTGACCGAGTCGGAAGCTTGGGAAGCGGCGGTTTGGGCGCACGCGGGCATGTTGTACCGCATCGCCTATGCCGTGCTGCGGAACCACCACGACGCCGAAGATGCCGCGCAGGAGACGCTGCAGCGGGCATGGCGGTACCGCGGCCGGCTCGCTGCGGTGGAGAATCCGGCGGCGTGGCTGGCGCGAATCGCCTGGCGAGTGGCGAACGCGCGACGGCCAAGGCTCGGCATGGTGTCGGTGGAGGAGCTGAATGCGATTTCGGAGCTGCGCGCGAGCGGCGCCTCGGCGGAACAGTTGGCCGAGCGGCGCGAGATGAAGCAGATGGCGGATCAGTTCATCCGGCATTTACCCAAAAAGCTGCGGCAGCCGCTGCTGCTCTCCACGGTGGAGGAGCTTTCAGCGCGGGAGATTGGGAAGATCCTGGGTATTCCGGAAGCTTCGGTGCGGACCCGCTGTTTGAGGGCGCGCCGGCTGCTGCGCGAGAAGCTGGAAGCGGCGATGGCCGGCGGGAGGTAGGGAATGGGCGCTGACATGCATGAGGTCGTGACGAAGCTGCTCGCCGACCACAGCCAGGTCGAGCCTGCGCCGGAAACGGTGCAGCGTTGGGTCGAGCATCGGGCGCAGCCGCTGCCGCGGCGCTGGACGATGCTGCGCCCGGAAGGCGGCGTGGCGCCAGCTTGGGTGGTGATGGCGGCGACGCTGCTGCTGGTGCTGGGACTGGCGTGGGGGTTGGCGTGGAACCGACTGCGCGCGCGCAGCCCGCAACCGCGGCTGGCGAGCGAGCGCACGGTGATCGCGCCGCTCCAGAATGCACCCCCACTGACGGACGAACAGAAGAAGCTGATCCAACTGCTGGCGACGAACCCGGGCGCACTCGCGACCGAGCAGCCGGGGGATTTGGAAAGACCGGCGAAAAAGAAGGTGCCGGCGGTGCCGCACCGGTAGCAAGGCCTTCGACCATCGGACTCTCGACGGGTGGCGGGAGCAGGCCCGTGTGCGGTATCTTTCTTGACACCTTACGGCTTGCGGCGAGGCCGATATCCTGAAGGGGTGCATCCGCTGCGGCCCACCGCCAATCGGCGGTTCAACGAGCTGGTCGGGTTGCTAATTCTGGTGGCGGCGGCGCTGCTGGGATTGGCGCTGGCGAGCTATCGTCCCGCTGACCCGTCGTTGGATACGGCTGCAGCCTTGGCCCGGACCGCCAATTGGGTCGGGCCGGTAGGCGCGAACGTGGCCGATGTGCTGTTCCAGACGCTGGGCATCGCGTCGTTTTTACTGGTGGCGGGATTAGTCAGCCTGGCGTTGCGCTGGTTCCGCGCTCCCCAATCGCAACCAGCGCGGCTCAGCCACGTGATCGGGCTGCTGGTGACGATGGCGGCGATCGGAGGCCTGCTGGCCGAGCTGCCGTGGCACGGGCGGTGGCGGGGCAGCGTTCCGCTTGAGGGCATGGTGGGAGGCTTTGCGGCGCGTGCGCTGCTGGCGGCGTTCAATCCGATTGGCGCCTACGTCCTGACCGCGACGCTACTGCTCGTCGGCCTGTTTCTGGCCACCAAGTTCTCTTTCGGCGCTTCGCGCGCGTGGTGGCGGGAGATGGCCGACGGGCGCTTGGGTTCACTGCTGACGGCGGTCATGCTGCCGTGGAAACGACTGCAGACCTGGCGGAAAGCCCGGCAGCAGGAGCGGGCCCTGCAGCGCGCCGAGCGCGTACAGCAAAAACGGGAGCGCGAGCCGGAGCAGGAGCCGGCGGTGGAAGCCACTTTCATTCCGGCCCG
This sequence comes from Acidobacteriota bacterium, assembly GCA_027451805.1. Classification (GTDB taxonomy): domain Bacteria; phylum Acidobacteriota; class Terriglobia; order Terriglobales; family SCQP01; genus SCQP01. The sequence goes on along the minus strand of DAIDIF010000051.1, from coordinate 15,013 downwards.
GACCCGGCCGCTGGACGTCGAGACGGCCGCGATTCGGGCACGTCGGGAAATGGGTCGCGAGCGGGAGGCGGCGAACGAGCCGGCAGCGGCGCCGGCGCCGATCCAGGTGCGGGAGGCGGCGCCGCCGCCGGCCGCGGCAAAGCCGATGCGCGTAGCCTCGGGGCAGTTCAAGGCGCCGCCGTTGTCATTGCTGCAGTCGCCTGGGCCGGGGAACAGAGTGGACGAGGCCGAGTTGCGCGAGATGGCGGCGCGGCTGACCGCCAAGTGCGAGGAGTTCGCCGTCAGCGGCCAGGTGACGCAGATCAATCCCGGACCGGTGGTGACGACCTACGAATTCAAACCGCAGGCGGGCGTGAAATACAACCGCATTACGGCGCTGAACGACGATCTGTGCCTGGCGCTGGCGGCGGAGTCCATTTACATCGAGCGCATCCCGGGCAAGAACACGGTGGGGATCGAAGTGCCCAACCCGCACCGGGAGACGATCTTTTTGCGCGAGATCATCGCCTCCGACCAGTTTCAGGCCTCGAAGTCGCCCCTGACCATGGCGTTGGGCAAAGATGCCAACGGACAGATCGTGGTGACCGACCTGGCGGCGATGCCGCACCTGTTGATTGCGGGTTCGACCGGATCGGGCAAGAGCGTGGCGCTCAACAGCATGATCGTGTCGTTGCTGTACAAGTCCACGCCCGACCAGGTGCGGCTCATCCTGGTGGATCCGAAACGGCTGGAACTGGGCCTCTACGACGGCATACCGCACCTGTACACGCCCATCATCACCGAGCCCAAGCTGGCGGCAAACGCGCTGCGCAACGCGCTGCGCGAGATGGAGCGGCGGTTGAAGCTGCTGGCCGGCCGCGGCGTCCGTAATATCGCGCAGTTCAACCGGCTGTTCGAAGCGCGGTCGCCCGGCCTGTTCGACAACCTGGGCGAAAGCGACGACAACCGTCCGCTGCCTTACATCGTGATCGTGATCGACGAGCTGGCGGACCTGATGATCGTGGATGCGCATAATGTGGAGGAATCCATCACCCGGCTGGCGCAGATGGCGCGCGCGGTGGGCATTCACCTGATCCTGGCGACCCAGCGGCCCTCGGTGGACGTGATCACCGGCCTGATCAAAGCGAACTTCCCCGCGCGCATGTCGTTCCGCGTGGCGACGCGGGTGGATTCGCGCACCATCCTCGACTCGCAAGGCGCCGAGTTGCTGCTCGGCAAGGGCGACATGCTTTTTCTGCCGCCCGGCACGTCGCGTTTCCATCGCGTGCATGGCGCCTTCGTGACCGAGCCGGAGATCGGCGCCGTGGTGGATGCCTGGAGTGCGCAAGGCCAGCCGCGTTTTGATACCGCCTTCCTGCAGGCACCGCCCAAAGACGACGAGGCGCCGGCCGGGGAGGAGATCGGTGCCACCGGCGATGCAGCCGCGCCAGATGGTGACGATGATCCGATGTTCGAGGACGCGGTGCGCGTGGTGGTGGAGTACGGCAAGGCGAGTACGTCCCTCCTGCAGCGGCGGCTGCGGATTGGATACGGGCGCGCCGCGCACCTGATTGATCTGATGCACAAGGACGGAATCGTCGGCCCGGCGGACGGTCCCAAGCCGCGCGAACTGCTGAAACGTCCGGATTGGCTGGCCGAAGTCGAAGAAGCGCTGCGCTGAAGGCCGCAGCGGCTTACTCGGGCGGAAGCTCGTCCACGAGCCCCTGCATTTCCGTGGCAGCGTGCGGGTCGCCTTGGCGGCGGGCGGCAGCGATCCCTGCGGCCAGCAGCGCGCGGGCTTCCCCATGCCGTCGCAGCCCGATCAGAAGCTGGCCCGCCTGTTGGTAACCGGCGGGGTAGTCGGGGTGGCGTTGGCGCAACTGAGCAAACTGCTCAAGTGCGGCGTCGCTGTCGCCGGCGCGCATCCACTCCATGGCCAGGCCATAGCGCGCAAAGGCGTCTCCGGGATGGTCCCGCACAAACTCCAGCAAGCGTTCGAGCCGGTTTGCTACCATAAAAAGTCACACTCACGAATCTCCATTTTATGGCTTGCCCATACTTTCTGCCGACCGAAGAGTTCACCGCCTGGGCTTGGCATGCGCGGCCGCGCCTGCCGTTGGGCGATGCGTGGAAAGGCGTTTGTACCGCTCCCGGCCATGACGGCGAGGTCCCGCCCGATTCCGCCATCAAAGAGTGGTGCAACTTCGGCTATGCCAAGCACTGCCCCTGGCTGCCGGCCAAGCGGCAGGCGGACAAGATCAGCTTTAGCATCGCCCGCGACAAGGAAAACGGCATTCTGATCTATTACGTGCTGGAAGTGGATCACACTCCGGGCGAGCACGGCACGCTGCTCTACGATCAAGAGCTCAAGCGTTGGGTGAAGGGGCATTCCGATCCGCGGCTGCAGAAGCAGGCGGAGTGCTATTTGGTTTCCTACCTAGCGCGCAAAGAGACCCCGGTTCGCCCCGGCCACCCCTCCTCCTAGGCGTGTCGGAAGAAGCCAAACCCGTGCGCCTGTCGCAGTCGGAGATGACCGAACTGGTGCTGCCCAACGACGCCAACATCATGGGCAACGTGTTGGGCGGCAAGGTCATGCACCTGGTGGATCTCTGCGCCGCGATCGCCGCCTGCCGCCATTGCGGCAACGTGGCGGTCACGGCCTCGGTGGACCACATGGACTTCCGCTATCCGATTCATATCGGCGAACTGGTGGTCCTGAAGGCCAGCGTCAACCGGGCGTTCCACACCTCAATGGAAGTGGGCGTGAAGGTGTTTGCGGAATCCATGCTCACCGGCAAGCGGCGGCACACCAGCAGCGCCTACTTGACCTTCGTGGCGGTGGATGACAGCGGCGATCGGATGGCGGTGCCGCCGGTGCTGCCGGAGACGGATGAGGAGAAGCGCCGCTACGAACAGGCCGGCCAGCGCCGCGCCCAGCGGCTGGCGCAGCGCGGCAAGGCTTAGGGCGGCCGCGCCGCTCAACGTCGCGGGCGTGCAAGGCGATTTCCAGCTGGACCAGACGAGAGATATTCTTGCCGAGCACCCCTCCAGCCCCGAGCGACCCCGGCCGGCAACTTGTGCGCGGCGTGATTTGGAGCATGGTGCTCAACACGGTAGTGCCGGTGCTGCTCTATGAGTTTTCCAAGCATTTCATTTCACGATCCGAGTACACCGCGCTAGTATTCGCGACGCTGTTTCCGGTGTCGGACAGCATTTGGGGTTTGGCGCGCAACCGGCAGTTGGACCCGATTGCGGCGATGGTGATCTTTGGGATCATCGTGGACGCGCTGGCGATCAGCCTGGGTGGCAGCCCGAAGCTGCTGCTGATTCGGGAATCGTTCGCTACCGGCGCCTTTGGCGTCGGATGCTTTGTTTCGCTGCTCCTGCCGCGGCCGCTGATGTTCTATTTCGGCCGCTACTTCATGGCGGGCGCCGATGCGGAAAAGCGCGCGCGGTTTGACGCCAGCTGGTCCCTGCCCGAGGTGCGGCGCGGCAACCGGCTGATCACCGCGATGTGGGGCGCGGTGTTTGTCGGCGAGTTGGCGCTGCGCATCGTGCTGGTGTTTACGCTGCCGCCGGCCGCGGTGCTGGTGCTGTCGCCGCTCATTTTGGGTGTCCTGACGGTGTTTGCCATCGTTTGGAGCCTGGCGTATGGGGCGCGCATACGCCAGCGCGTGCTGCCGCTGCTGGTGGCGTCGGCGCCGCGGGGCTAAGGTCAGGCGGCGGCATCGATCCAGGCGCCGCCCAAAACGCGCTCACCCTGATACAGCACCACCGCCTGTCCGGGGGTAATGGCGCGCTGCGGATGGTCGAACTCGACCCGCAAGCGCGCGCCGGGCAGCGGCTCGGCCCACGCGGGAGCGGGCGCGTGGCGATGGCGGATTCGCGCTTCGACGCGGGTAGGCGGCGCGGGCGCGGCGCCGCCGATCCAGTGGCAGCGGCTGGCGGTGAGCGTGCGTGCGAGCAGCGCCTGGTCGGGGCCGACGATCACGCGGTTGCGCGCGGCGTCCAGCTCGATGACATACAGCGGCTCGCCGGTGGCGATTCCGAGTCCCTTGCGCTGGCCCACGGTAAAACGATGCACGCCGGTGTGGGCGCCGAGCACGCGCCCGTCCCGGGCGACCACGTCGCCACCGCCGGCGGCAACCGGGTCGCCCTGTTCCTCAGCATAAGCCTTCAGAAAGGCGGCGTAGTCGCCGCCGGGGACAAAGCAGATCTCATTGCTATCCGGCTTGCCCGCGACCGAAAGGCCAAACTGCGCCGCGCGGGCGCGTACCTCGCTCTTCTGCAACCCGCCCAGCGGAAAGCGGGCGCGCTGGAGTTGTTCCTGGCTCAGGCCCCAGAGAAAGAACGTCTGGTCCTTGGCGTCGTCCACCGCACGGAGCAGCTCGTAGCCCCCGGTCTCCGCATGGAAGCGCACGCGGGCGTAATGTCCGGTGGCGACCGCTTCGGCGCCGATCTGACGGGCGGTGGCCAGCAGTTGATCAAATTTGACGGCGGTATTGCAATGGCTGCAAGGCACCGGGGTACGGCCGGCACGATATTGCTGCACGAAGTCCCGTACCACGGTCTGCTCGAAGCGCTGCTCGAGATTGACCACGTAGTGAGGAATCCCGATGTGTTCGGCAATACGGCGGGCGTCGTGGACATCGTCGGGCGAGCAGCAGCGGCCGGAGGCGTGTTCGGGAATGCCCGGGGCACCGGCCAAACGGCGGTGGTTCCAGAGCTGCATGGTCAGACCCACCAGCGGTCCGCCTTCCGCGTGCAGCATGGCGGCCACGGTGGAGCTGTCCACCCCGCCCGACATGGCCACGGCCAAGGGTGCGCCGGCTTCGTTCATGCCGACCGTGCCAACGCTCCGGCGCCGGAGAGCTTTCGCTGACGCTCCACCAGACCCGGCAGCACCTCGAGTACGGCGGTGATGTCGGCTTCGGTAGTCTGGCGGCCGAGGCTGAAGCGGACACAGGCGCGCGCCTGGGCGCGGGTATAGCCCATGGCCAGCAGGACGTGCGACGGTTCGATCGCGCCCGACGAGCAGGCTGCGCCGGTTGAAGCGCAAACGCCGTGCAGATCCAGGGCGATCACCAACGCCTCGCCCTCGATACCGGCGAAGCAGACGTTGCTGGTGTTGGCGACCCGCGGCGCGCCACGCCCCACCACCTCGTGATCGGCGACCGCAGCGGCAAGGCCAGCCTCGAAACGGTCGCGCAACCCGGCCATGCGCGCCGCCGCCACGTCGAGTTCCTGGCGCGCCAGCCGAGCGGCGGCGCCGAAACCGAGAATGCCGGGCAGATTCTCCGAACCGGCGCGGCGGTCGCGTTCGTGATGGCCGCCGAGCAGCAGCGGCTGCAGGCGGGTGCCGCGCCGCACATAGAGCGCCCCCACGCCCGCCGGAGCATGAATCTTGTGGCCGCTGAGGCTGAGCAGATGGCAGCCGATGCGCTGCACGTCCACCGGCACCCGCCCCACGGCTTGAATCGCGTCCACGTGGAAGGCGACCTTGGCGGCTCGGGCCAATTCGCCCACAGCTTCCACCGACTGAAGCACGCCGGTCTCATTGTTGGCCATCATCACCGAAATCAGCGCGGTGTCGGGCTGCAGTGCGGCAGCAACCGCCGCGGGAGCGACAACGCCGGAGGGTCCGGCAGGCACATAGGTCACGGGATGGCCGCGCCGCTCAAGGCTTTCGAAAACGTGCAGAACGGCGTGATGCTCGATGCGGGTGGTGATCAGATGGGCGGGCGCGGCGCCGGGATGCCGCTGCTGCCATTCCTCCACCGCGCCGCGAATCGCCAAGTTGTCGCTTTCGGTGCCGCCGCTGGTAAAGACGATCTCCGCCGGTCGCGCGCCGATCAGCGCCGCCACCTCCGACCGCGCGGATTCCAGCGCCGCCTTGGCCGCCTGGCCGCGCTGATGAATGGAGCTGGCATTTCCCAGCTCACCCTGCAGCGCGGGCAGCATCGCCTGCAGCACCTCCGGCACCATCGGGGCGCTGGCGTTGTTATCCAAATAGGCGCGAAACATCGGCCGTCCTTCCGCAAACTCCTGGCGTCTATTATCGCGCCAAACGGGCCTTCACCGGCCGCGGCGTCAGGGATTGCCGGCCGCGCCGGCCGTGGCGGTGTGGTAATAGCCCTTGCGGGTCTGCACGATCAGGTGCTTGAGGCGGCGGTCCTTCACCACCACGCGAATGGCGCGGAATCCGTCGCCGGTCTGGTTGGAGTGGTAGGCCAGCGTGTACTGCGCGCGGATGGCGGTGGCGACTTCGCGGGTGATGGCATCGACCTGCTGAAGGTTCTTGGGAAAGTAAGCGACCCCGCCGGTGGCTTTGGCCAGGGCCTTGAGCGCACGTTCAGCCTGCTTCTTCATGTATCCGGTATCGTCGGAATCCAGCAGGCCGATGCAGTAGATCAGCGGCGGGTCCTCCGACTGCACCATGCGCACGGTCTGCTCCAGCGTGTAGCGGCTGGCGTCGTCGTCCCCGTCGGTGATCACCAGCAGCACGTGCTTGTCGTTTTTGGCGTTGCGGTTGAGGTAGTCGAGCGAGGCGATGAGGGCGTCGTACAGCGCGGTACCGCCGCGCGATTCGATCTGTTCCAGGCCTTTTTGCAACGTCGGGATGCTGCTGGTGAAAGGCGCGTCAAGGTAGTACTCGTCATTGAAATTGACGATAAATTCCTCATCCTGCGGATTGCTGGCGCGCACGAAATTGATGGCCGCCTTATTCACTTCGGGCCGTTTGTCGCGCATGCTGCCGCTGTTGTCCACCAGGATGCCGACCGAAACCGGCGCGTCGGAATGGGCGAAGTACTCGATGTGCTGGGGCACGCCGTTTTCGTACACGGTGAAATCCGATTCCGGCAGGTTCTGCACCGCGCGATGATGTTGATCGAACACGCTGGCATGCACCAGCACCTCGCCCACGTTGGCACGGAAGGTAAACGGCGCCTTGGGGATCTGCCGGGGCCGCTGCTGGGCAGCCGCAGAGCCGGCAGTGAGGAGCAGAATCGCGGCCAGGGCCATCCCTAAACGTGCGTCAACGCGATTGGGAAGTGTCACTGGCGGGGTCCGTAGTAGCCGGTGCGCGCGGACACGGTCAAGGGCGGCAGTCCCGGCGGGGGATGCAGCTTGACGGTGATCTTGCGCCATTTGCCATCCGGCTTGGTGTCGCTGGGCGCATAGCCAAGCACATACTGATTGCGCAGCTCGATGCCAATCTTGGTGGCGGTATCGGCCAGTTCGTCGATGTCGTGAATCTCGAACGTCTTACCGCCGGTGGCCTCGGTAATCTTGTCGAGCAGCGCCGGGCCGGCAATCTCTTCCGGTGTGGCGCGCTCGCCCCGGGGATCGTACAGCCCGATGCCGTAAATCTGCACATCCGCCTCCTGCACCACGCGCAGGACGTCGCGTTCGCTATAGCGGCTGTGATTGTCGCCGCCGTCGGAAATGATGAGCAGCGCCTTGCGCGGATACTTGGCGTAGCGCATCTCCTCCAGCGAGAGATAGATGGCATCGAGCAGCGCGGTGCGCCCCCGGGGCTGGAGGAAGGTGACGCTGTCCTCAATCTGGTCAATGTTGCTGGTGAAACTGCACAGCAGGCGCGGCTCGTCGGCGAAGTCCACCAGGAAAAACTGATCCTGCGGGTTGGCCGTCTTGAAAAAATCGATCAGGGCGTCGCGCGACTTTTGAATCTTGTCCGACATGCTGCCGCTGGAATCAAACACCACTCCCACGGAGATGGGCGCGTCCTCGCTGGAGAAGGACTCGATCTTCTGCGGTACGCGGTTCTCGTACACGCTGAAGAATCGCTTTTGCAACCCGGTTACCATGCGGTTCAGGGGATCGGTGATCACCACCGGCACCAGCACCAGATTCACGTTCTTCTTCAGCAGCGGCACTTCGGGTATCCCCGGACCGCCGGTCGGCGGCAAGGGCTTGGCCGTCGCCGGCGGCGGGGCATGCGGGGTGACGCCGCCGGGCACCGCCGCGGCGCTGCCCGGCGTGATGTGGACCTTGGGGCCAGCCTGTTGGGGCGGCGACTGCACGCGTTGCGCCGCGGCCAAAGTGCCCAGCGAGGCGAGGCAACTCCACAGGAGGGCCCAGACCAAACGCCTGCAAGCGTGATGTATCGGGCGAGGAAGCGCGGTGCCGGATTTACGGCGGGGCATCGGTGTGGCGCCAGCGTGGTAACCCGCCAGCGAATCCTTTATCTTCGAATCTACCACCGTGGAGCGGGGAAGGAAAGACCACCTCGGCCGTGCTAGCGTAAACATCAATCCCATGGCAAGCCAGGCGCTTAATTTCCGCGAGGACAGCAAGCAGCGTATCGCCGCCTGGTCCCTCGCGGCTGCCGTCGGGCTCCTGGTGTTCAAGTTGCTCGTCGGATTGCACGCCAACAGCCTGGGAATCCTGGCCGAAGCGGCCCATTCGGCCCTCGATCTGCTTGCCTCAGCCCTCACCTGGGTGTCGCTGCGGATCGCCGCCCGGCCGGCGGATGCCAACCACCCCTTTGGCCACGGCAAGTTTGAGAGCTTTTCCGCCTTTCTGGAAGCCGGCCTGTTGGTCGCCACGGCGCTGGCGATCGGCGATGCGGCGGTGCGGCGCTGGATGGCGGGCACGGCCGCGGTCATGCGGCTGGATGCCTGGGCGTTCGCGGTGATGGCCACCTCGATGGCGGTGGACGGGGTTCGGGCGCGCTATCTGCGGCGCGCCAGCAGCGCCTACGGCAGTGACGCGCTGGCAGCCGATGCGTTGAATTACAGCAGCGACATCGCGACCAGCGCGGCGGTGCTGTTGGGATTGGCGCTGGTGGGCATCGGGCGGCGCTGGCAGGTCGGGTGGCTGCTGCACGCCGATACCGCCGCCGCGTTGGTCGTGGCGGCCGCCATGGTCGGGCTCGCACTGCGGCTGGGACGCCGCATGGCCGGGGTGCTGCTGGACGAGGCGCCGCCCGCGTTGAGCCATGACCTGCGGCAGGCGCTGGCGGGGGCGCCAGGGGTCACGGAGGTGGAGCGGTTGCGGCTGCGCCGCATGGGCAGCCGCTATTTCGTGGACCTGCAGCTGGGGTTGGAGCCGGCCTCAACCCTGGAGCGCGCGGGGCAGGTGCGCCAGGAAGTGGCGAAGCGGATCCTGCAACGTCTGCCGGAAGCCGACGTGGTGGTCGAGACCCACCCCCGGGCGCAGGCGCGGCTGGGCCCCATCGAGCAGGTACAAGCGGTGGCGCTGCGCAGCAACCTGAACATCCATGACCTCTCGATTTATCAGCTCGGGCCGGCACTGGATGTCGAGTTCCACCTCGAGCTGCGCGAGAACATGCCGCTGGCGGAGGCGCATGATCTGGTGAGCCGGCTGGAAGCCGCCATCCGCCATGAAGTGCCCGGGGTGCGCGAGATCGTCACGCACATCGAGCCGGAGGCGGCGAAAGTGGGGCCGGCCGCCTTGGTGGACGCGCAGGACGTGGCGCGGCGCGTGGAAGCGCTGGCGCGCAGCGCGCCCGACATGCTGGATTGCCATGATATCCAGGTGCGCAACAGCCGCGGGCATCTGGCGCTCAGCTGCCACTGCAGTTTTTCCGACGTCTTGCCGGTCAGCGAGGTGCATGAGCGCGTCAGCCGGCTGGAGGCCGAGATTCGGCGCGAACTGCCGCAACTGTTCCGCATCACGATCCATCCCGAACCGAAATCGGACAATCGCAGATAATGAAAGCTGCCATGCCTGCCAACGTTTTGCCTGAACCGGTCCCCGCCGCCGTCACTGCCTCCGCCGTCTGGCTCGATGGCGAGCGCTTTGTTACCACCGGCAGCAGCGGACACGCTGTCGTACTCGACAGCGATCGCCGCCTCAACAGCGCCCCCGGCCCGGTGGAGATGGTGCTGCGCAGCCTGTGCGGCTGCACCGCGACCGACGTGGTGGTGGTCTTGAGGAAGAAGCGGCAGCCGTTCACGCGGGTGGAGGTCAGCGCGGCGGCGGAGCGCGCGCCGGAGCCGCCTACGGTGCTGACCCGAATCGTGGTGCGCTATCGGGTGGAGGGGAACGGGCTGGACCCGGCGGCGGTGGAGCGGGCGGTGGCGCTCTCGCACGAGAAGTATTGCAGCGTCATGGCGATGCTGCGCAGCACGGCCAGCATCACCTACGAGATCTCGCTGGGGCCGGCGCAGGCAGCCCACTCGTGAACGCACGGGGCGAGCGGCGGCAGGCAACGTTGGCGCACGAAGCCGCGCTGCAAATGCAATATGCGGTGGAGATCGGCGGCCAATCGCCGGCGGAAGTGGAGCGCTGGCACGCCGAGTCGCAGCCGCTCACGCCGCCGGTGCGCGCCGCCGCCGCCGCCCTGGTCGGCGAGCTGGCCGGCCAGCGCGAGCGGGTCGAGAGCCTGATCGCGCGCCATACCGTGGGTTGGCGGTTGGAACGCATGACCGCCGTCGACCGCAGCATTCTCATGCTGGCGGTGGCGGAGTTGCTGCGCGGCGCGACCGGTGCGGCGGCGGCGGTGGAGGCGGCGCTCGCTCTGGCGCGCAAGTATTCCCAGCCCGACGCGGTGGGGTTTGTGCACGCCATTTTGGATGCGATCGCCGGCGACCTGGCGGGAGCGGCGAAGCCGGCGCGCTGACGCCGTCTGCCGGCGCCCCGCCCGCGCCTAGGCGGTTCCACCCGCGATCGACGGCAGGATGAGCACGTCGTCCCCGGGCGCGAACTGGTACGTGTTGCCGCCCAGAAAGCGAATGTCCTCGTCGTTGACGTAGACGTTGAAAAATCGCCGCGGCCGCCCGTCGGGCTCGCACAAGCGGTCCTTCAGTTCGGGAAAACGTCCGGAGAGCTCGGTGAGCAGCGCCGGAAGAGTGGCGGCATCGCAGGCGACGGCATCGGCGCCTTGGGTGAAACGCTGCAGCGGAGCGGGAATACGCACATGGCAGGCCATAACAGTTCTCCTTTGGCAAACGGTCAAGCGGGGATGGCGCTGGGCGCCGATGCGGGCGGCAATGGCGCCTGCAGGTACGCTTCCAGGTGGTGAAGCTTGGGGGCGAGCACGGGAATCGGCTGCGGCCATGCCTGGACCGCATCCAAGGTTTTCAGCCCGTTGCCGGTGATGACCAGCACCAAGGGCGCGTCGGGTGCAATGCGGCCCTGGCGCAGCAGCTTGTGCGCCACCGCCAGCGTGACGCCGGCGGCGGTTTCGCCGAAGACGCCCTCGGTCTCGGCCAGTTGGCGCATGGCGGCGACGATCTCGGCATCGGTGACGTCTTCCGCCCATCCGCCGGAGTCGCGAATGACGCGGACCGCGTGGAAGCCGTCGGCCGGATTGCCGATCGCCAGCGAGCGCGCCACCGTTTGCGGACGCTGCGGCGTGATCTCGTCCTGGCCCTGCTTCACCGCCAGGCTGATGGGGGCACAGCCGCTGGCCTGGGCGCCATACATGCGCACCGGGCCATCGCCGCCAGCCAGCCAGCCAAGCTGCCGAAGCTCGCCAAATGCCTTGGCGATCTTGCCGATCAGCGACCCGCCGGCCATCGGGCACACCACGGCGCCCGGCAGCCGCCAGCCCAACTGTTCGGCGATTTCGTAGCCCACCGTCTTTGAGCCTTCGGCGTAGTACGGACGCAGGTTGACGTTGACGATACCCCAGGGGTAGCGTTCGGCCAGTTCGGAGCAGAGCCGGTTCACCTGGTCATAATTGCCGTGGAACTTGATCAGGCGGGCGCCGTAGATGCGCGTGGCGGAGATCTTCGCCTCTTCCAAATCGGCGGGCGTGAAAATGTAGGCCTCCAGCCCCTCCGCCGCGGCCGCGGCCGCGAGCGCATTCGCCAGGTTGCCGGTGGAGGAGCAGGCCACGGTGCGAAATCCAAACTCGCGCGCCTTGCTCAGCGCCACCGCCACGACCCGGTCCTTGAACGAGAGCGTGGGAAAATTCACCGCGTCATTTTTCAGATACAGCTCGCGCACTCCCAGCTCCCGCGCCAGGCGCGGCGCCGCGAGCAGTGGCGTCCCGCCCACCGGGCGTTCGAAGCCTCCAGCGGCGGCCGGCACCGGCAGCAGTTCGCGATAGCGCCACATCGTCCGGGGCCGCTGCTGCAGCGCCAGCGGCGTTACCGCGTGCCCGATGGCGTCGAGGTCGTAGGCGACCTCCAACGGCGCGAAGCACTCGTCGCAGCCCGCCATCGGTTGGGTGGGAAAGCGTTTGCCGCAGTCGCGGCAGAGGAGGCCGATTTCGAAACTCATGCCCAGCGTCTCTTCCGCCCAAAGCAAAACCCCTTCCGGCAAGGGAAGGGGTGAAAGCGGTGGAATTGGCTGGCGGATTCGGATCGCGCAGCCCCGTCTCATCTTTCCCTTGCGGGCAGGAATTGGCACCTGGACGCTCCGCCGTTGCGGAGCCGGTTGCCGTGGCTTCATCGGGCCTGTTCCCTCAGCCACTCTTGATAAGATTCAGGGGTACTGAATCGGGCTATTTAGTTGTCAGAAGCCATAGTGCAGGAATCCTCTACCTGAGTCAAGCACGGGACAACTTGGCATCGGGCGCCGCCGCTCCGGCGCACACGTTGCATTGTATCGCCTGCGGCGCCGGGACGCTGCAGCCACGTTTCGACTGGCGCTGCCCGGATTGCGGCGATCTGCTGGAGGTTGTGTATGCGGAAACGCCCCGGGACGCACCCGCTTGGCGCGCGCGTTGGCGCGAGCGGCGTGCATCGTTCCACGCCGACGATCAGAGCGGCGTCTGGCGCTTTCGCGAGCTGCTGCCGGTGCTGCGCGACGCGCGGCAGGCGGTGACGCTGCGCGAAGGCAATACGCCGCTGTATGATCTGCCGCACTGCGGGCGCGATGCCGGCCTGGAGCGGGTGTGGGCCAAGCATCAGGGGCTGAATCCCACCGGGTCGTTCAAGGATACCGGCATGACGGTGGCGGTGTCGCAGGCGCGCGAGGCCGGGCGAGCTTGGCTGGCCTGCGCCTCGACCGGCAACACCTCGGCCTCGATGGCCGCCTACGCCGCGCGCGCGGGCATGCGCAGCCTGGTGCTGGTGCCGGCCGGCCAGATCACCTGGAGCAAGCTGGCGCAAGCTCTGGATTTCGGCGCCTCGGTCTGCCAACTGCGGACGGACTTTGACGGCTGCATGCGTGTCCTGCACCAAGTGGCCGCGCGCCACTCCCTGTATCTGGTGAACTCGATGAACCCTTTTCGGCTGGAGGGACAGAAAACCGCGGCGGCCGAACTGCTGGAGCAGATGAACTGGCAGCCGCCGGACCACGTCGTGGTCCCGGGCGGCAATCTGGCCAACGCGTCGGCGCTGGGCAAGGGCTTTCTGGAACTGCAGCGCTGGGGATTCATCGCGCGTGCGCCGCGGATCTCCATCATTCAGGCGGAGGGCGCCAATCCACTGGTTCGCAGCTTGCGCGAGCATCAGGGCAGGGAACTGACGCCGGTCGAGGCCAAGACCCGCGCCACCGCGATCCGCATCGGCAATCCGGCGTCCTGGCAGAAGGCGGTGCGTGTGCTGCGCGAAACCGGCGGTTACTGCACCGACGTGAGCGAAGCCGAGATCGCCGCGGCCAAGCAGGCGATCGGGCGCGAGGGCATCGGCTGCGAGCCGGCATCCGCGGCGGCGCTGGCGGGCGCGCGCAAGCTGGCGCGCACCGGTGCGATTGCGCCGGGCGAGAGCGTGGTGCTGATTCTCACCGGGCACGGGCTGAAGGATCCCGATTATGCAAGCGACATGGGCCTGGCGTCGCTGCCCCCGGCGATGGAGGCATCCGCCGAAGCGGTGCTGCGGGCATTGGAGCGCGCGTGAGCGGTGAGCTTGAGATCGCGCTGCCGGCAAGCTCGGCGAATCTGGGCCCGGGGTTCGACACCGCGGCGCTGGCCTTGGGTCTCTTTCTGCGCATCGCCGCGAGCGCCGCCGCGGAAGAGAGCTTGGCCGCGGCGGGAAGGGACGCGGAGATCTGCGGGCGGCGCGAAGGCCATCTGGTACTGGAAACGTACCGGCGGACGCTGGCGGATGCCGGCCGGACGCCGCCGCCGCTGGCGCTGCGCTGCGACAACGAGATTCCCATCGGCAAGGGGTTGGGCTCGTCGGCGGCGGCGCGCCTGGCGGGGTTGGCGCTGGCGTCGCACTTCGGCGGCCTGGACTGGAGCGCGGAAAGAATGTTCGCGGAAGCCGCTCGGCTGGAGGGCCATCCGGATAACGTCGCGGCCTGCTGGTGGGGCGGCCTGGTGATCGCCGGCGGCGACCCGGTGGCCTGGCTGCAGGTTCCGATGGCGGTGCACTGGCCGGTGTTGGTCGCAGTGCCGCCGGCGCCGCTCGCGACCGCGGAAGCCCGCGCGGTCTTGCCGCAGCAGTACAGCCGGGCGGATGCGGTGCATAACCTGCAGCACGAGGCGCTGCTGCTGCACGCGCTGGCGCTGGGGCGCGGCGAGCTGTTGGCGCAGGCGATGACGGACAAAATGCATCAGCCCTATCGCGCCGCGGTATGCCCGCTGCTGCCGGCGCTGCTGCCGCTCGCCGGGCACGAGGGCATCCTGGGCTGCGCCCTCAGCGGCGCAGGCCCCTCGGTGTTGATGATGGTGGGCGAGCCGCAGGCGTATCCGCGGGCCGAGGCCGCCGCCGTTCGCGCACTGTCGGCTGCCGGCCTGCGGGCCGAGCTGCTGCGGGCGGCAATCGTGGAGCGGGGGCCGGGCCTGGAGTGGCGAGCCGGCTAGCGCGGGTTGGGGCGGCGCGGCGGGAGGTAGCGCGCCGGCTGCTGTAGCCGCTGCCAACGGTGCTCCGCCAACCGCCGCTGGAGCATGGCGAGCGTGGGATCGCCGCCGGCGGCGTTCGGGTCAAACCCGCTCTGGTTGGAGGGGCGCGCCGGGGCGATGAAGCTGTAGAGGGCGTAGCGCAGCGCGTCCATGCAATCATCGAGCGGATCGCCGCTGATCTTGGCGATGTCATCCGGCCGGCCGGCGTCGTGGATGCGGGTGGGCAGGGTTTCGATCAGTTGGCGGCAGGTGTCGGCGATCAGCAGCTCGCCGCGGTCCAGTTGGCTGTAGATCAGCATGGCGCCGCCG
>DAIDIF010000050.1 GCA_027451805.1 Acidobacteriota bacterium | reverse complement strand
GCGAAGAGCAGGGCGCGCAGCGCGCCGGCGGCGACGCGCTCGGCGTGGGGCAACAACTGGACCAGCGCCGAGGGCACCGAGTACCAGACCGAGATGCGGCGCTCGCGCACCCAGTCGGCCACGGCCTGGGGGAAGCGCGCGGTGACGGGATCGAGCAGGCACACCGTCGCCCCGCGGGTGAGGCTGGCCCAGAGATCGAAGACGGACAGATCGAAATGGAAGGGGGCATGGCTGGCCACGCGGTCGCCGGGGCGGAGCCCGATCTCGGCGCCCGCCCAAGCGATGAAGTTGAGGGCGTGAGCGTGGGTGAGCATGACGCCCTTGGGCACGCCGGTGGAGCCGGAGGTGTAGAGGATATAGGCCACATCGTCGCTGGTGCGGCCCGCGGAGGAGAGGGGCGGAGCGGCGGCGGGGGCGGCGGACTCCGGCACCAGGAGGGGTGGGGGCTGGGGCCAGGCGCGGGCGGTTTCGGCGCGGGGGGCATCGGCGACCAGCGCGGCGACGCCGCAGTCGGCGGCGAGCGCGGCCACGCGCGCCGGCGGGGCGGCCGGATCGAAGGGCACATAGCAGGCCCCCAGGCGCAGGGCCGCCCACAGCGCCGCCACCGCCTGGGGGGACTTGGACATCCAGACGCCGACCCGCGAGCCGCGGGCGCAGCCAGCGGCGGCCATACGGCCGGCCCAGTCCGCCGCCGCGGCCGCCAAGCGGGCATAGCTCCAGCTTTCGCCCTCAGCGCTGACCAGGGCTTCGGCGCCGGCATGGCGGCGCGCCGCCGCGGCCAGCGCCTGATCGAGCAGATAGGGGTTCATCCGGCGGCCTCCTCCTTCCGCGCCGGGGCGCGCAGCAGGCTGTCGGCGATCAGGTTGAGCTGCATCTCGGTGGTGCCGGAGTACAGACTGCTGGCCATGGCGTCGCGCCAGATGCGCTCAAACTCGAGCTCGCGCAGGTAGCCGCTGGCGCCGTGCAGATGCAGGGCGATCTCGGCGGCGCGGCGCAGGCTCTCGCTCAGGTAGAGCTTGACCATGCTGGCGTGCAGGCCCGCCGCCAGCCCCTGGTCTTTGCGCCAAGCGAACTCGTACAGCAGCAAGCGGGAGAGCTCCAGCCGCAGGCGCACCTCGGCGAGCAAGGCCGCCACCGCTTCGAACTCGACCACCGGGCGCCCGAACTGTTTGCGGGCCCGGGTGTAGGTGGTGCTGGCCTGCAAGAGGCGATCGATGGTGCCGAGGGCGGGGGCGAGCAGACAGCCACGTTCCCATTCGAGCGTGTGCATCAGCACGGCGCCGCCGCCGCCGACTTCGCCGAGCACCGCCGCCGGCGGCACCCAGACACCGGAGAGCCGCAGCGCGGCCATCGGGCTGCTCTCGAGCCCCATTTTGCTCAGTTCCGGACCGACTTCAAGGCCGGGGCAGTCGCGGGGCAGCACGAACGCCGTGAGCCCGAAATAGCCGGCCTCGGGGGCGGTGGCGGCGAGCACCAGGAACAGGTCGGCGACGGGGGCGTTGGTGATGAAGATCTTCTCCCCCTCCAGGCGAAAGCCGGCGCCGTCGGCGATGGCCCGGGTGCGCAAATGAAAGACATCCGAGCCGCTGCCGGGCTCGGTCAGGGCGAAGGCGCCGATGGCGGTGCCGGCGGCCAAGGTGGGCAGCCACCGCCGCCGCTGGGGCTCGCTGCCAAAGGCGGCGAGGGGCGCGCCCACGCTCCAGATTTGCGCTCCCAAGGCCATCAGCAAACCGCTGTCGCTACACCCGTGTCCCAGGCCCTCCAGCACCCGCACCGCCGAACGCACGTCCATGCCGAGGCCGCCGTAGGCCGCCGGCACCTGTAGTGCCTGCAGGCCGAAGCCGGCGCAGCGGCTCCAGCGCTGCCGCCAGGCGGCGGCATCGCCGGGCGCGGGCGGAGGCCCGAGCTCGCGGCCGAAGCGCCGGGCGCTTTCGTACCCCTGTTCCTGCTCGCCGCTCCATCCAAACTCCATGCGAGGTTGGAGCCGAGCTGCTGGGCAAAGCGTTGGTTGCCCAACGGCGAAAGCGCCGGGGAGCCAACCCGGACCGGGAAAAGGAAGGCGGTGCGCGGTGCCGGCGGGGGCGCGGGCATCCTGAGCTGGCCACGCGAGGCTCTCAATCACCCGAGAGATCGCCATGCCATCAGATGCCAGCAGCGCGCTTTCCCTGGCCGAGCAGCTTCGCCGCTACATTCTGCACGAGCTCGCGGCCCTGCCCGACCGTTCCCTGGGCGAGGACACGCCGTTGTTCGAGTCGCTGCTCGATTCCACCAGCGTGCTGGCGCTGGTGAATTATCTGGAGGAAAGCTTCGCGATCGAGATTCGCGACAGCGAGGTGGTGCCGGCGAACTTCAGCACCCTGCGCCGCCTGGCCGCCTTCGTCGCCGACAAGAGCGAGCGCGCCGCAGCCCCGCTCGCCGCCCAGCGCTGAGCGGCACCGGCGGCGGCCTCAGTGGCGAAAGTGGCGCATGCCGGTGAGCACCATGGCCAGATCGAGCCGGTCGCACACCGCGATGGCCTCGGCGTCGCGCACCGAGCCGCCGGGCTGAATGACGGCGGTGGCGCCCAGCCGCGCCGCCTCTTCGAGGCTGTCGGGAAAGGGGAAGAAGGCGTCGCTTGCCATCACCGAGCCCGCCAGCGGCAGTTGCGCCCGCAAACCGGCGATGCGCACCGCGTCCACGCGGCTCATCTGGCCCGCGCCCACCGCCAGCGTCTGCGCCTCGCCGGCGCCGCCGCCGGGCTCGGCGCGGGCAAACACGATGGCGTTGCTTTTGACGTGCTTGACCACCGCCCAGGCGAAGCCCAAGCCGGCGGACTCAGCCGGCGTGGGCGGGCGGCGGGTGGCCACCCGCCAAGGCGCACCCGGGGGGAGCAGGGGCACATCGTCGTCCTGCAGCAGCCAGCCGCCGCTGAGGCTGCGCAGGCGCCGCGCCGGAGGCGCGGGCGGGGCCTGCAGCAGGCGCAGGTTCTTTTTGCCCGCCAGCCGCTGGCGCGCGCCGGGGCTGAAGCCGGGGGCGGCGATGCACTCGACGAACAGGTTGGCGATGGCGGCGGCGGTTTCCTCGTCCAGCTCACGATTGAGCCCGATCACGCCGCCGAACGCCGAGATGGGATCGCAGGCCAGGGCGCGCTGATAGGCGGTGAGTTGGTGGTCGGCGGCGGCGCAGCCGGCGGGATTGGTGTGCTTGATGATGGCCACGGCCGGGAGGGAGAACTCGGCCGCCAGCGCCCAGGCGGCATCGAGGTCCACCAGGTTGTTGTAGGAGAGCTCCTTGCCCTGCAGCAGCTCGCCCTGGGCGATGCCGCCGGGCGCCTGCGCATCGACGTAAAGCGCCGCCTGTTGATGCGGGTTCTCCCCGTAGCGCAGGATTTGCCGGCGCGGCGCGAGCAGGCGCAAGACGGCGGGAAACGCGTTCGGGTCCAGCCGCACCGGCTGGTCCATGGCGCCGCCGGGGAGCTGCTCCAGAGTGGACGCGATGGCGGCGTCATAGGCGGCGGTGCGGGCGAAGGCCTTTTGCGCCAGGCGCCAGCGCGTGGCCAGGCTGGTGGCGCCCTGGGTGGCGATCTCCTCCGCCACGGCGGCGTAGTCGGCGGGGTCGCACAGGACGGTCACCGACTCGTAGTTCTTGGCGGCGGAGCGCAGCATCGCCGGCCCGCCGATGTCAATGTTTTCGATCAGCGCGGCGCGCTCGAGCGCAGCGCCCGAGGAGGCCTGGGCGGCGACGCGCTCGAAGGGATAGAGGTTGACCGCGACCAGCGCGATGGGCTCGATCCCCTGGGCCTGCATCTCGCTGCGCTGGCGGGCGTCGCCGAGGCGGCCGAGCAGGCCGCCGTGCACGCGCGGGTGGAGGGTCTTAATGCGGCCGGCGAGCATCTCGGGAAAGCCGGTGATTTCGGCGACGTCGCGCACCGGCAAAGCGGCGGCGCGCAGATGCGCCGCGGTGCCGCCGGTGGAAACCAATTCGAAGCCGCAGGCCGCCAAGCGGCGGGCGAGTTCCGTCAGGCCGGTTTTATCGCTGACCGAGAGCAGCGCGCGGCGCTGCCCCATCGTTGCCGGGCTCATGGTTCCCCCTGGTTGGAAGTGTGGGCCACCGCGGTGCGGTCCAAATAGGACTGCAGGATCAGCACCGCCGACAGGCGGTCCACGGCCTGGCGCAGTTGGCGGCGACTACTGCCGGCGGAGCGCAACACCCGGCCGGCCTCGACCGAGGTCAGCCGTTCGTCCCAATAGGCGACCGGCAGACGGGTGTGGCGGGCGAGATCGTCGCCGAAGGCGCGCGCCCGCGCCGCTTCCGGCCCCTCCACCCCACTCAGGCGGCGCGGCAGCCCCACCAGCCAGAGCCCGGCCTGGTGGCAGCGGCCGAGCTCGGCCAGAGCGGCCAGATCGGCGCCACGGTTGCGGCGTTGCAGGGTGGGCAAGCCCTGGGCGCTCCACCCCAGGGGGTCGCTGACCGCCAGTCCGATCCGCCGTTGTCCCAAATCGAGCGCCAGAATGCGATGTCCCGCCACGTGCACTTTCGATTATCGCCCGGGGGCGGTTCGGCCGGTTGATCCAACGCCGTCGCGGCGTGATTTCATCTAACCGCAGCATGGGCGAGGTGGTCAACATTCAGGCCCGGAAGCGGGTGCGCGACAAGCGCCGGATGCACCGGGACGACTATGTGCGGGGGCAGCAGGTGCTGGCCAACGC
>DAIDIF010000049.1 GCA_027451805.1 Acidobacteriota bacterium | reverse complement strand
TACCCTGCTGCGCATGATGCGCACATCCACCGTCGTTCGCTTCAGCTTGGCCATCGCGTTGACGCTCCCGCTGGCCGCCCAGCGGCCGCGCAGCGCCGCCCAGCACCCCGTGCAGCGGCTCCTGCGCCAGCTCACCGATGCCCCCGGCCCCAGCGGCTACGAGGGGCCGGTGCGCAAGATCATGGTGGCGCGCATGATGCCGCTGGCCGACACGCTGCGCTACGACGGCCTGGGCTCGGTGATCGCGCGCCAGGGCGCCAGCGGGCCGCGGGTGATGGTCGATGCCCACATGGACGAGCTCGGCGGCATGATCCGCCGCATCCGGCCCGACGGCTTCATGAACATGCAGATGCTGGGTGGCTGGCTCAATCAGGCGCTGCCGGGGCAGCGCTGGGTCATCGTGGGCGCGCACGGCGACGTGCCGGCGGTGACGACGATTCTGGACGACCACATCGCCACCCCGGAGCAGCGCACCCACCTGATGCCGCGCGGCACGATCTACCTCGACACCGGGGCGCGCAACCCCGCCGACGTCGCCCGCCTGGGCATCGCCAAGGGCGATCCGGTCGTGCCCTGGTCGCCGATGGAGGTGATGGCCAACGGGCGCTACGTGGCCAAGGCGTGGGACGACCGCATTGGGCTGGCGGTGATGATCGAGATGATGCAGCGGCTGGCGCAGGCGCCGCACGCCAACCGCGTCTACTACGCCGCCACCGTGCAGGAGGAGCTGGGCATGCGCGGGGCGAATGCGGCGGTGGAGATGATCAAGCCGGATATTGGGATCGCGCTCGAGGTGGGCATTGCGGGCGACGTGCCCGGCACCAATCCGGACTCGGCGCAGGAGAAGCTGGGCGGCGGCCCGGCGCTGTTTCTTTACGACTCCAGCCAGCTTCCCAACCAGAAGCTGGTGCGGTTCATCGAGACGGTGGCGCGCGAGAACCACATTCCGCTGCAGACGGAGGAGATTCTGGGCGGGTATGGCGACGACTCGTCGGTGATCCAGAAGGCGAACGGCGGCGTACCAACGGTGAACCTGACCATCCCGACGCGCTACACGCACGCGCACAACGGCATGATTCAGCGCTCCGACTTCGACGCCACGGTGAACCTGATGGTCGCGCTGGTCGAGCGCCTCAACGCCGCCACGGTGGCGCAGTTGCGCTCCTTCGGCCCGACCAAACCTTAGTGCCCGCTGGCCGCGGCCGCGGGCGGGAGGTAGAAGCCGCGGCGGGTGTAGGCGTGAAGGTTCTTGAGTTTCGGATCCTTCACCTCCAGGCGGATGGTGTGGTAGCCGGGCCGGGTCTGGTTGGAGCGGTAGACGAGGCTGTACTGCAGGCGGATGTCGCGGGCGACTTTCTGGGTGATGGCGTCCACCTGGCGCAGATTTTTGGGGAAGTAGGCGACGCCGCCGGAGTCCTCGGCGAACTGCAGCAGCACCTTGCGCGACTGGCGGCGGAAGTCGCCGCCCTCGCCCTTGTCCACCAGGCCGATGCAGTAGATCAGGGGCGCGTTCTGGGCTTGGACGATCTTCAGCGTTTGCTGCAGGCTGTGGCTGCTGGCATCGTCGTCGCCGTCGGTGATGAGCAGCAGCACCTTCTTGGGGCGGGTGCCGTAGCGCTTCAAGTAGGCGGCGGCGCGGATGATGGTGTCGTAGAGGGCGGTGCCTTCGTCGGGGTCGAGCGAGCCCAGCCCCTCTTCCAGCTTGGCGATGTCGTTGGTGAAGGGGGAGACGAGGTGGTACTCGTCGTTGAAGAGCACTTCGAAGACCTCGTCCTGCGGGTTGCTGGCGCGGACGAAAGTCATCGCGGCCGCGTCCACGGCGGCGACGTTGGGGCGCATGCTGCCGCTGTTGTCCACCAGAATGCCGACCGAGACCGGGGTGTCGTCGTGCGAGAAGGTGTCCACCTTCTGCTTGACGCCGTTCTCGTAGACGGTGAAGTCGGAAGCGGGCAGATTGTTGACCGAATGGCCGTGCTTGTCGAGCACGTTGGCCTGCACCAGCACATTGGCCACGTCGGCGCGGAAGGTGATGCCGGAGTTGGGCGCCTGCTGGGCCGCGGCCAGGCCGGCGCACAGGGCGACGGCGAGAAGCAAGGAAATAGGGTTGCGCACCATGCGGCTGGGAGTTCCTCCCATTATGTCACTGCGCCGCGGCGAGCGCGCGGCGGGGCAGGCGGGCGGAGAGCTGCTTGAAGGCGGCGTAGGCGGCGATGAAGGCGATGGTGAGTCCGAAACTGACGAAGGAGCGGGCGTAATAGCCGCTGAGCCAGCTCCACTCCAGCGCGAGGACGCCGGCGGCGGCCAGCGCGGCGCCGGCCAGCACCGGCCGCGGGCGGCGCTCCCGCGCCCATTCCTGCAGGCCCACGCCCGGGCGCAGCAGCAGCGCGGTGCCGGCGACGCCGCCGGCGAGCAGAAGCCAGCCGTTGGGCAGCCAGATTTGGAGGACACGCAGCACCAGGCTCTGCAGGATGTAGAAGACGAGCGAGTTGGCGCCCCAGAAGCGCAGCTCGGCGAGCGGCGCGCGGTTGGGGTGGCGGCGGCGCCACCACGGCAGCGCCGCGCGCAGGCCGTCGAGTAGCAGCGCGGTGGCGGCGGTGCCGAGCAGCCAGTACTCCGGGCTCATCCAGAACTTGTGAAAACTCCAGCCGAAGCCCGTGCCCCAGAGGCCGGCGGCGGCGAGCGCGCCCCAGCCGATGGCGGCGCGCAGGCGGTGGGAGGCGGTGCGATTGAGGTGCGCGCCCAGCATATAGAAGCTGAGCCAGGGAAGCAGCGGGAAGAGGCCGGGGGCGAGAAACCAGGACGAGACGCCGCCGTCGTACACCTTCCAATAGAAATGCTGGTTGAGGACGTGGATGAGAAAGGGCAGCGGGAAGAGCCAGGTCCAGCGCCGCGGCCAGAGGCGCTCCAGGATGAGCATGGCGAGCATGGCCATGCCGGCGCTCTGGAACACATCGGCCTGCCCGAGCGTGCCCTGGACGTAGTTGGCGGCGAGGCCGCCGAAGATGAGGAAGCTGGCGTTGGCGGCGATGCGCAGCTCGTCGCCGCGCCCGCGCGCCAGCAGCCGCCAGAGATTCATGCCGGTGGAGCTGAAGAACAACACCGCACCCAGCGTATCGGTGGCAAGCCAGGTCACCCCCGGAATGGGCGCGTGCGCCGCCACCATGAGCAGGCAGGCGAGGCCCTTGATCAGATCCACGGCGTGGTCGCGCTCGAAGGCGCGCGCGGGCGCGGCGGGCGGCGAGGTGTCGAGCGGCAGAGCGGCGGCAGACATAAAACACGCGGCGGCGCGCGAGGAAAGTGGCCGCCCTGCTATACAATCATCACTCATGTCGGTTCTCGCCCGCGCGGAAAACGTGACCAAGGTTTACCCCGTGGGGCAGGTGAAGGTTCCGGCATTACGCGGCGTGTCGCTGGAGATCGCCGACGGCGAGTTCGTCGCGCTGGTGGGCGCTTCCGGCAGCGGCAAGTCCACGCTGCTGCACATTCTGGCGGCGCTCACGCAGCCCACCAGCGGCCGGGTGTTTCTGGGCGAGGCCGAGTACGGCATGCTCTCCGACGGCGGCCGGACGGCGATGCGGCGGCGCTCCATCGGCATCATCTTCCAGCGCTTCAACCTGCTGCCGACGCTGGATGCGCGCGGCAACATCGAAATCGCGCGCGAGATCTCAGGCGTGCCGGCGGAGCCGGAATACTTCAACCGCCTGGCGGGGCTGCTGGGCATCGGCGAGCGCCTGGGGCACCGGCCCTCGCAGCTGTCCGGCGGCGAGCAGCAGCGGGTGGCGATCGCGCGCGCGCTGATTCATCGCCCCAAGCTGCTGCTGGCGGACGAGCCCACCGGCAACCTCGACTCGAAGAACTCGCAGGCGGTGCTCGACCTGCTGCAGCGGCTGAACCGCGACTTTGGGCAGACGACGTTCATGATCACCCACAACGTGGAAGCGGCGGCGATCGCGCACCGGGTGCTGCACATGCGCGACGGGCTGCTGGTCGACGCTTGACCTCGCGCGGGACGCCCGCAACATGCAGTTCTTGCTCCACGGCCACGAGTTCAACCTCAAGGGCGCCAACCGCGGCTTCTTCACCACCCGCCTGCGCGCCAACCTGGAGCGCCTGCTCGAAGGCTGCGAGTGCCGCGTGGGCATGCGCGGCCTGGGGCTGATGGTGGACTGCCCCGCCGCGCACGCCGCCGACGCCCGGGCGCGGCTCGAGCGCGCGCTCGGCGTGCAAACCATCGTGGCGGGCGAGCGCGTGGCGCCGACGGCGGAGGCGATTGCGCCGGTGGCGCTGGCGATGATCGCCTCGCAGAACGGCGCCAGCTTCGCGCTCAACGTGCTGCGGCCGGACAAGGCGCTGGGAATCACGTCGTATGAGATCGCGGTCGCGGTCGGTCGGCACATCGAGCAGACGCTGGGGCTGCCGGTGAACTTGCGGCAGCCGGAGCGGCGCTGCACCATCGTGCTCAGCCGCCAGGGGGCGCTGGTGAGCCGGGCGCCGGAGAGCGGGCCGGGCGGCATGCCGGCGGGAACGGCGGGGCGGCTGCTGGCGCTGGTGTCCAGCGGGTACGACTCCCCGGTGGCGGCGTTTCGGCTGATGCGGCGCGGCGGGCGGGTGATGCTGCTGCACTTTTACGGCACCCCGCCGGCGGGGCGCGGCAGCAGCCTGCCGGCGGTGGAACAGATCGCGCGCCAGCTCACGCGCTACCAGCTCTACACCCGGCTCTACCTCTGCCCGTTCGAGGCCACGCAGCGGACGATCGTGGCGGAGTGCCCGGCGCCGCTGCGCGTGCTGCTCTACCGCCGCATGATGCTGCGTATCGGTGAGGCGTTGGCGCGCACCATCCACGCCCACGGGCTGATCACCGGCGATTCGCTGGCGCAGGTGGCCAGCCAGACGGTGCTCAACCTGGAGGCGGTGAGCACGGCGG
>DAIDIF010000048.1 GCA_027451805.1 Acidobacteriota bacterium | reverse complement strand
TTCGGGTTCCGGGCGACGTTTTTCGCCATGCTGGTGCTGGGCATCGCCGACTTCGGCAACATCCTGAGCGAGTTCAGCGGGCTGGCGCTGGGGATGGGGCTGTTCGGGGTGGTGAAGTACATCGCGGTGCCGATCGGGGCGATCGCAATCTGGCTGCTGGTGGTGCGGGGGCGGTACCGGAAGGTGGAGCTGATCCTGATCGGCTTTTCACTGATCTACTTCGCCTATGCGTTTTCGGCGGCGATGGCGCATCCGGACTGGGGACTGGCGCTGCAGCAGACGCTGATCCCGACCGGGCTGAGCATGAACCGCGAGTACCTGGTGATGGTGCTGGGGCTGATCGGGACGACGATCACGCCGTGGATGCAGTTTTACCTGCAGGCGTCGGTGGTGGAGAAGGGGATCGGGAAGAAGGAGTACGGGCTGTGCCGGTGGGATGTGATCCTGGGGTGCATCATCACTGACGTGGTGGCGTTCTTCATCGTGGTGGCGTGCGGGGCGACGCTGTACATCCACGGGCACCGCGACGTGAGCGACGTGGCGCAGGTGGCGCTGGCGCTACGGCCGCTGGCGGGGCGGTACGCGGCGCTGCTGTTCGCGGTGGGGCTGGTGAACGCGGCGCTGCTGTCGGCGGCGATTTTGCCGCTGGCAACGGCGTACAACGTGTGCGAGGGGCTGGGATTCGAGTCCGGGGTGGACAAGCGCTTCAGCGAGGCGCCGGCGTTTTACGGGCTGTATACGCTGCTGATCGCGGCGGGGGCGGGGCTGGTGCTGATTCCGAAGCTGCCGCTGGTGAAGGTGATTTTGTACTCGCAGGTGGCGAACGCGATCCTGCTGCCGTTCGTGCTGGTGTTCATGCTGGTGCTGGTGAACCGCGAGGAGGTGATGGGCGAGTACCGCAACTCGCGCGCGGGGAACTGGATCGCGTGGGCGACGAGCGTGATCATCGTGGGGCTGACGGCGGCGTTCGTGTTTACGCTGTAGGGGGGCTGGCTATGCCAGGGTTCGCCACGTTGCAACGCGGCTCGTCGCTCCCGCGCGAGTTGACTGCGGGCGTCAGGCCGGGCATGATGGTGGGAGAAGTTTCTTCCTGTGGTTTGAGAGCGAAGTGCCCGCTCAGGGGCTTGGTGGCTGAGACAGACAGAGCGAAGTGCCCGCTCAGGGGCTTGGTGGCTGAGACAGAGCGAAGCGCCCGCCTTGGGGATTGGCGATTGAGGCGACGTTTTTGGGGCGGGTGTTTCGGGCTTGGGGGTCGTAAATGCGAAGGAACCCGAGGCGGCAGGTTGAGCGCGAGTTCGCCGATTTCGTAATTGATCAGGCGGTCGATCCCGGCTTGCCGCCTACAGAGAAGGCGCGGCGATTCAAGGAGCTGGCCGAGCGGGCTAGGACTTTTTTGGAAAATCGGCGCGATAGCGCTGCATCGCTTTCTCGAACCGCTTCGAGCCGCGCCGCAGGCCAAGGACGGCGATAAGGTAGTCCTCGAATTCGGGCAGGCTCAAAGTTTGCGCCGCCTCGATTGTGCGCTCCCTCAGCTCCTTCTGGTCCCTGGCGTGGGGATTTTTCATCCCGCGCGACGCCTCCTGCCGCCGCACGTCTTCAATCTCCCTTGCCGGATCCGGACGTGCACTCTGCTTCCTCACGGCCGGATTATAACCGGCGGGCCAGCTTCTCTGAGCGCGGGATATGGTGCGGGTGCTTACGCGTTGACGGTCCCGTCGAAATGGACTGCGCGGAGGTATTGGGCGGCTTCTTCGGTAGACGCCCAGCGCGGCTGGCGGTCCCGGTGATGACGTCAGGACTGCCCCGGGCTCGCGTTCCGGGCGGCAAGGAGCTGGTCCAACTGCCCGAACTGCTCGCCTGAGCCGCCGGTGGCGCCGGAGGCGATGGCGTCGTCGAGCGCTTTTTTCGAGGGATGGAGATCGTGCATCACGACCAGGGTCTCGCCGCCTCGATCTTCGAAGGTCACCGTGGTGACGGCCCCGTCTTCGCCGGCCTCGTCATTGGTCCAGACGAGGCGCTGGTTGGGAATCACCTCGAGGTACCGGCCAAAGAACGGCATGGGCTGATCGAAGGATGGGTGGCTGAAGACGAAGCGGTACGCACCCCCGGTGCGGGCATCGATCTCGCAGGCAAGGAACGTCGCGCCAAAGGACTGCGGCACCCACCACCGCTGGATCAGTTCGGGCTTGGTCCAGGCGTCGAAGACGATGCGCGCCGGGGCGTTGAAGGTTCGAGTGACAACGAACTCACGGTCGGATTTCCGCTCCGCTGTGATGGCGTACTTTGGGGGGTTGCTTTTACTGTCTTTTCTTGCGTCCATGGGGTTTCTCCTTCTCTTTCAGTTCCTCGACAAGATTGTCCAATGCGTCAAAGCGCGCGGCCCAGAGGAGGCGGTGCCTCTCGATCCATGCGGCCCCTTCGTCCAGTCCGCTCAGGCCGAGCCGGCAGGTCCGCACGCGCCCGACCTTCTCCGTGGTGACGAGCCCGGCCTGCTCCAGGACGCCGACGTGCTTCTTCATGCCCGTGAGGGTCATGTGAAACTTCCCGGCCAGGTCGGTGATCGAAGCGTCCGCGCGTCCGAGTTGTTCCAGAACGCCGCGCCGGGTGGCGTCGGAGAGCGCGGCGAAGGAAGCGTCGAGGACGGCTTCCTTATATTGAACCATGTGGTTCAGTATATACCGCCCCCGCGTTTCGTTTACGCGGGAACGGTTTCTTCGACCTGGGCTTCGCGGAGGTATTGGGCGGCTTCCTCCGGCGGGGTGGGGTTGATGTAGAAGCCGGTGCCCCATTCGAAGCCGGCGATGCGGGTGAGGCGGGGCATGTACTCGATGTGCCAGTGGAAGGACTCGAGGTGGGACTCGCGTAGCGGGGCGGATTGCAGCACCAGGTTATAGGCGGGGCAGTCGAGCACCAGGTCGGTGCGCAGGAGCAGCGACTTGATGGCGCGGGCGAGGTTTTCGAAGTTGCGCGGGGAGGAGTGCTCGAAGAAGGCCTCGTGGCGCTTGGGGAAGATCCAGGTCTCGAAGGGGAAGCGCGGGGCGAAGGGGGAGAGGGTGACGAAGTCCTCGTTTTCGGAGATGACGCGGATCTTCGCCTCCAGCTCCTGGCGGATGATGTCGCAGTAGATGCAGCGCTCCTTGAAGTCGAAGTACTGCTTGGCGCCATCCACTTGCTCGCGGATGGAGCGGGGGACGATGGGCAGGGCGATGAGCTGGGAGTGGGTGTGCTCGAGCGAAGCGCCGGCGGCTTCGCCGTAATTCTTGAAGATCAGGATGTAGCGGAAGCGGGGGTCTTTCTTGAGATCGAGCATGCGGTCGCGGAAGGCCCACAGCACGTCCTCGATATTTTTGGGCGAGAGGCCGGCGAGGGTGGCGTCGTGAGCGGGGGTCTCGATGATGACCTCGTGGGCGCCGATGCCGTTCATCTTGTCGTAGACGCCTTCACCCTGGCGCGCCAGCTCGCCCTCGATGCCGAGGGCGGGAAACTTATTGGGCACCACGCGCACCGACCAGCCGGGGGTGTTGGGCTCGCCCTGGGGGCGGTAGGCGAGGATCTCGGGCGGGGTTTTGCTCTCGTTGCCGTAGCAGAAGGGGCAGAAGCCCTGGCCGGTGGGTTTCACCGGCGCGCGCTCGAAGTCGGTGGGACGCTTGGCGCGGTCGCTGGCGATGATGACCCAGCGGCCAGTGATCGGATCTTTGCGCAGTTCAGGCATCTTAGATTAAACGCGGGCGCCCCGCGCGGCTGCAGGGCCTTGCGTAGGCCGCGGACGAATGGTTGCGCCGCGCGGCCCGCTTGCTCGGTACGGGCGCGGCGGCCTAGGGGTGGCTGGGCGCATGGTCGCGGATGGCATTGCGGTGGAGCAGGATGCGCGGGTTGGGATCGTCCGGACCATAGATCACCACCATATCAAAGCGCCAGGGGCCGGCGTAGCCCCGGCGGCGCCGATAGGCGCGCGCGGTACTCAGCAAGGCACGGCGTTGCGCGGCATCGGCGGCCCACTCGGCGGGCGCGATGCCTTCCTGAGCGCGCGTTTTCACCTCGATGAACACCAGAACCGGAGGCGAACCTTCGAACGCGATCAGATCAATCTCGCCGCGGCCGGCCTGGCCGGGAGCGCGGCGATGATTCCGCGCCACGATTGTATACCCATGTTCGCGCAGCGACCAATAGGCTAAATCCTCGCCACGGCGGCCGAGGGCGTGGCTTTGGACTACGCTGCCCCGGCGTGCGGCGAGGCGGCGGGCGCCGCGCAACAGGCGGCGCCAGGGCGTCCAGCGCGGGGGCGGGAGCGGAATGCCGGCGGATCCTGAGCCGGGCACAGCTTCGCTCTCCTCATCCGGCGGCCACGACGGCGTCGAGGATCTCGTAGGCCGCGTCGGCGTGCTCGCGGGAGCAGATCAGCGGCGGCATCAGGCGCAGGGTGCTGGCGCCGCAGCCCAGCACCAGCAGGCCGCGGGCGAAAGCGGCGTCCACGATGCGGTCGCGGGCGGCGGGATCGGGGGTGCGGGACTTTTGATCCTTGACCACCTCCAGGCCGATCATCAGGCCCAGGCCGCGCACGTCGCCCACGATGGGATGGCGCTGCGGCCAGTCGCGGAAACGCTCGAGCAGGTAGGCACCGACCTCGGCCGCGTTCCGAATGAGGCCGTCGCGCAGGAGTTCCAAGGTGGCCTCGGCGGCGGCGAGGCAGACGGGATTGCCGCCGAAGGTGGAGGCGTGCGCGCCGGGCAGCCAGTCCATGATGCCGGCGCGGGAGAAGGTGACGCCGAGCGGCATGCCGCTGGCGATGCCCTTGGCGGAGCAGACGATGTCGGGGGCGACGCCGAAGTGCTCGATGGCCCACATCCTGCCGGTGCGGCCGGCACCGGACTGGACTTCGTCGGCAATGAGCAGGATGCCCTCGCGGTCGCAGATGCGGCGCAGCTCGGACCAGCGCAGCGGGCCTCAAGCTCGCCCGTTACCACTCCCGCCGTCCCTACTTCATCGGTTTCTACAACTGTTTCCACGGCCGCACCTTCGGCGCGCTCTCCCTGACCAGCAGCAAGGACAAGCAGCGCGCGCGCTTC
>DAIDIF010000047.1 GCA_027451805.1 Acidobacteriota bacterium | reverse complement strand
GGCAACACCGGCATCGCCTTCGCCATGCTGGGGGCGGCGCGCGGGCACCAGGTGCATCTCTGCCTGCCGGGCAACATCAGCCCGGAGCGGCGGCGGATTCTGGGCGCCTACGGCGCCACGCTCACCTTCACCGACCCGGGCGAGGGCTCGGATGGGGCGATCCGGGCGGCGCGGGCGCTGGCGGCGGCGGAGCCGGAGCGCTACTACTACGCCGACCAGTACTCCAACCCGGCCAACTGGCAGGCGCATTACCACGGCACGGCGGAGGAGATCTGGCGGCAGACGGAGGGGCGGATCACGCACTTCGTGGCGGCGCTGGGCACGAGCGGCACGTTCGTGGGCACGTCGCGCCGGCTGAAGGAGCTGAAGCCGGAGGTGCGCTGCATCGCGCTGCAGCCGGACTCGGCCTTCCATGGCCTCGAGGGGCTGAAGCACATGGCGTCGGCGATCGTGCCGGCGATCTACGACCCGGCGCTGGCGGACGAGCAACTCGGCATCGCCACCGAGGAGGCGTACGCGCTGGTGCGGCGGCTGGCGCGCGAGGAGGGGCTGCTGGTGGGCATCAGCAGCGGGGCGGCGCTAGCGGGGGCGCTGCGGGTGGCGCGGGCGGCGGCGGCGGGCGCGGTGGTGGTGACGGTGTTTCCGGACGCGGCCGACAAGTATCTCAGCGAGAGTTTTTGGGAGGCGACCTCATGAGCCTGATTCTTCCGCGCGCGGCGCTGGAGGCCATCCGCAGCCACGGCGAGCGCGACTACCCGAACGAGTGCTGCGGGCTGCTGCTGGGCTCCGCCGACGGCGGGGCGGCGCGGGAGGTGCGCGAGGCGCAGCCGCTGCGCAACGCCAACACCGCGTCGCCGCGCAACCGCTTCGACTTCGATCCGGCCGAGCACCTGGCGGCGCAGCGCGCGGCGCGGGAACGCGAGCTGGAGGTGATCGGGTTTTACCATTCGCATCCCGACCATCCGGCGCGGCCCACGCAGTTCGACCTCGACCATGCGGCGTGGCCGGGCTATTCTTATGTCATCGTCTCCATCCGGCAGGGGAAGGCCGGGGAAGCCAACTCCTTCGAGTTGGCGGAAGACCGCAGCCGTTTCCTGGACGAGGAGATCGAAATCCGATGAATCGCAAGTCAGGAGGAACCGCAACCGCCATGGCCGTCAAGGTCCAGATCCCGGCGCCGCTGCGGCCCTTCACCGGCTCGCACAGCACGGTCGAAGTTGACGGGAGAGACGTCGGCGAGGTGTTGGAAAACCTCGTCGCCGCCCACCCGCAGCTGCGCCCGCAACTGTTCCAGCCGGATGGGCACATCCGCAGCTTCGTGAACGTCTATCTCAACGACGAAGATATCCGCTATACTGGCAGGGGACAGACCCCTGTGCAGCCGACCGATACCCTCACCATCGTCCCCTCCGTCGCCGGCGGCTCCGCCGCGCGATGTTGTTGTTGACCGCGGCCCCGCGGTTCGCACTCCCCGTCTTTTCCCAGGCAAATTGAACGGCTGCGCGGTTGGGCGCGGCCCCGAGGTGTATTCCATGGCAACCACGCTCGCCTCCCCGCTCAGCAACGAAGAGATTTTGCGGTATAGCCGCCATCTGCTCATCCCGGAGTTCGGGATGGAGGGGCAGCGCAAGCTCAAGGCCGCCCGCGTGCTCACCATCGGCGCGGGCGGGCTGGGCTCGCCGGTGGGGCTGTACCTGGCGGCGGCGGGCGTGGGCACCATCGGCATCGTGGATTTCGATGTGGTGGACTTCACCAACCTGCAGCGACAGGTGATCCATTCCACCGCCGACGTGGGCCGGCCCAAGCTGGATTCGGCGCGCGACACGCTGCACGGGATCAACCCCGAAGTCGAGATCATCGGCTACGAGACCCGGCTCACCAGCGAGAACGCGCTGGAGATCCTGCGCGGCTACGACCTGGTGGTGGATGGCACCGACAACTTCCCCACCCGCTACCTGGTGAACGACGCCTGCGTGCTCAGCGGGATTCCCAATGTCTACGCCAGCATTTTCCGCTTCGAGGGGCAGGCCTCGGTGCTGGCGCTGCGCGACGGCCCCTGCTACCGCTGCTGGTATCCGGAGCCGCCGCCGCCGGGGCTGGTGCCGAGCTGCGCCGAAGGCGGCGTGCTGGGCGTGCTGCCGGGATTGATGGGGCTGATCCAGGCGACGGAGGCGATCAAGCTGATCACCGGCATCGGCGAGCCGCTGAAGAATCGCGTGCTGCTGTTTGACGCGCTGGGGATGCGCTTCCGCGAGTTGAAGCTGCGCAAGAACCCGGAGTGCCCGGTGTGCGGCGCGAACCCGACGATCCGCGAGTTGATCGACTACCAGGAGTTTTGCGGCATCCGCGGCGAGGAAGCGCCGGCGCCGGCCGCGACGGCGGGGGAAATCGAGATCCTCGAGATCGGCGCGCGCGCGCTGGCGGAGGAGCTGCGGGGCGCGGCGCCGCCGTTGGTGCTGGACGTGCGCGAGCCGCACGAGGTCGCGATCGCGAGCATTCCGGGCGCGGTGCTGATCCCGCTGGGCGAGCTGGAGAAACGGCTGCACGAGCTCGACCGCGCGGCCGACATCGTGGCGCAGTGCCGCTCGGGGGTGCGCTCGATGAAGGCAGCGCGGCTGCTGCGCGCGGCCGGGTTTACGCGGCTGCGCAACCTGAAAGGCGGAATTTTGGCGTGGTCGGACGAGGTGGATCCGGCAGTGCCGAAGTACTAGGGATGCCCCGGCGGCCCTACGTCCCCGCGCTGGCGATTCATCGACGCCGGCTGGACGCAGTTCACCGGGCGGAACGTGACCATGGGCGAACTGGCCATGGCGCTCGGCGAGAATGCTTATTTCGACCGTCCGGTGTTCGACCGGACCGGGCTGACCGGGAGATACGACATCACGCTGAAGTTCTCGGCACGGCCGGGAGCCCCGCCGGGAATCGCGCAAAACCGGCGCCCCTCGCTGGCGGCAATGCTCCGACGGAGGCTGGGGCTGCGCCTAGTGCCGGCGAAGAGCCCGATGCCCGTGCTGCGGATCGATTTGGCGCGGGCGGTCGCGACGCGCTGCACGGAGCCGTGAGGAAGAGGCCGGCCGGGAATCAGCCCTGGCTGCGCATTTCCCCTGATCAGCCCTGGCTGATCAGGGCCTCGTCCATGTCGAAGTTCGAGTAGACGTGGGTGACGTCCTCGGACTCGTCGATGGCTTCGAGCAGCTTGACCATCTGCTCGGCGTCCTTGCCCTCGAGGCGGACGGTGTTCTGCGGGATCATGGCGA
>DAIDIF010000046.1 GCA_027451805.1 Acidobacteriota bacterium | reverse complement strand
GCCGGAAGCGGGCTTGAGGGATAGCGCGATCTGCGGTGTTTTCATGCCGTGGCCGTCGTTTGCGGGTTCCCTCTGTGCCAACATCAGTGAGACAAGTAGCCCCTCAACAATTACTGTAGGGCGGGGAAAGAAATCTCACTTTGATGAGCACAAGCAAGACAAGCATCTCTTCGGCTGCGTTGGCAGCTTCGGAGCGTAGCGGAGAAGCTGCCAACGCAGCGGGCGCCGCGCCGACCACCTCCCGTCCGCCCGCACCCGATTCCGAGGTGATCGCCCGCCCGCGCCGGCGCAGCTTTACCGCCGCGTATAAGCGCTCGATCCTCGACCAGGCCGATGCCGCGCAGGATAGCGGTGCGATCGGCGCCCTGTTACCGCGCGAGGGGCTCTACTCCTCGCACCTGACCACCTGGCGGCGGCAGCGGCAAAAGGGAGAGATCGACGCCCTCACGCCCCAGAAGCGCGGTCCCAAGGTGGTGGTCAGCCCCCTGGTCAAGCAGAACCGCGCGCTGCTGGCCGACGTTGCCCGCCTGACCAGGAAGCTGAAGAACGCCGAGCTGATCATCGAAGTTCAAAAAAAAGTGGCTACGCTGTTGGGCAATCCGATTCCCAACATCCAGATCGACGAGGAGAACTCATGAGCGTCGCCCTGGAACTGGGCGGCAGCGTCGGCAACGCGGCCGCCTGCCGCGCTCTCGGGGTGCCGCGGGCTTCGTTGTATCGGCGCATGCAGCCGGCTGCTCCTCGCCTGCCGCGCCCCACTCCGGCGCGGGCACTGGATGCCGCTGAACGACAGTCCGTGCTTGAAGCTCTGCACTCGGAGCGCTTCCGTGACAAGGCCCCGGCGGAGGTCTATGCCAGCTTGATCGATGAAGGCGTGTATCTCTGCTCCATCCGCACCATGCATCGCATCCTGGCCGAAAACGGGGAGCTGAAGGAGCGCCGCAACCAGCTTCGTCATCCGCAGTACAAGAAACCGGAACTGCTGGCCACGGGCCCCAATCAAATTTGGTCGTGGGACATCACGAAGCTGCTGGGGCCGGCCAAGTGGACCTACTTCCACCTCTACGTCATCCTGGACATCTTCAGCCGATACGTGGTGGGCTGGATGGTGGCTCCCCGCGAAACCGCCGAGCTGGCCAAGCGCCTGATCGCCGAGACATGCGCGAAACAGGGCATCGTTCCGGGAACTCTCACCATCCACGCTGACAGGGGTACCTCGATGACTTCGAAACCCCTGGCGCTGTTGATGGCCGACCTGGGGGTGACAAAGACCCATAGCCGCCCGCACGTCTCCGACGACAATCCATACTCGGAGAGCCAATTCAAAACCATGAAGTATCGGCCCGAGTTCCCGGAGCGCTTCGGCTCCATCGAGGACTCACGTGCTTTCGGTCAGAAGTTCTTTACCTGGTATAACCAGCAACATCATCACAGCGGAATCGTCATGCTGACACCGGAAATGCTGCACTACGGAATGGCTGCGGAGGTGATCGGCCAGCGCCAGCAGGTGCTCGATGCTGCCTATGTCCGCAACCCGGAACGCTTCACCCACGCCCGACCAATGCACCCGCCCCAGCCAACCGCGGTCTGGATCAACCCACCAACACCACCGTCGTCGAAAGAAGAACTTGCCTCGTCGTAGAGATCAAGTGGGCCAGCAGCGCCGGCCAAAATGGTTCTTGTCGTTCTTTCAAAGTTACCCGTCGCCGCCGCGGCGGTGGAAGAAGTGGGAATCCCGCCGCTCTTGCGGGATTTCCAAGCGAAGTGAAAAGTCCCGCTTTTGGACTTTTCCTCGGAGCGGCATCTTCCACCGGCCGATCCGCCATTTTCGCTTCAGAGCAAAGCTGTTCGACACTAAACTCTCACGCCACATGTCTCAAAGTCGTTGACACGCTCCGGTTCGCTCTTCCACCCGCTTGAAGACTTCAACGCCTTTGGGGTGGCGAGTCGCGTAAATCAAATAGAAG
>DAIDIF010000045.1 GCA_027451805.1 Acidobacteriota bacterium | reverse complement strand
GCGCCTGCGCCTGCGCCCGCCGCCGCCTCCAAGCCGCCCGCCGCCGCGGGCGGTGGTGGGGAGCTGCCACCTGACGAACCTGACGGATCTGGCTCTGACGGAAGCAAAGTGCCGCGGTTAGATCCCACTGCCGAGGCGGAGGCAAATCCCGTGGCCCAGGGCCGCGGCAAAGCGGCGGCAAAGCCGGCGGCAAAGCCCGCGGCCCAGGCCGGTGACCCGGATGAACTACGGCGCAAGCGCAATCAGATGGCTATCAAGGCTGCCGTGTTCCCCACCACCACGCTGGACGAAGAGGATGAAGTGGACGCGGCCGCGCCGGCGACGACGGCCGGGCGCGACGAGCCGCCCGAGGTTTAGACGCGCACGATGGCGGCCCACTCGCGGGGGTGCACGTCCTGGGTAAACTCGATGCGGTCGCGGTCCGCGCCGGGCGGGCGGGTGCGCGCGTAGCCGTACAGCGACTTGCCGCTCTGCGGGTGGCACGCGAAGGGGTCGGGCAGCTCGTAGCCCGGGAGGCCGCCGTTGAGGTACTTGTCCACGAGCCACGCGAGGCGCATGGCCATGGCGTCCACGGCGCCGAGCGTCATGAGCCGGTCGGCCTCGTCCGGGGGCGCGCCGCGGCGCGCGGCGGCCGCGGAGGGCCTGGGCGCCTCGGTGGGCGCCCGGCAGCGGGTGGCGCCGTTCTCGCACGCCACCGCGATCGCGGCGGCCAGGAAGCGGCGGAAGCTGGGCACGTGCAGGCGGCAGTCGATCAGCGTGAACGGGCCGCACAGCTCCGGGTCCGCGACGACGTGCGTCTCGAGCGCGTCGGCCAGCAGGCGCGGGGTGCGCTCGTGGGCCTCGAGGATGTTGGGCAGCGACAGGAACGGGTACGCCTCCGTGTAGTCGGTGGTGCGCAGCGCCACCAGCAGCGAGAACATGGCGCCGCCGTCCACGCGGCCCGGGTGCATCCGGCCGGCCTGCGCGGCGAGCGCGCCGCCCCCGTAGTGCACCTCGAGCCACTCGGCCAGCCGGTCCGTGTCGATCACGATCGTGTCGGCAAAGTCGCGGCGCGCCCCGTTCGGGTCGGTGGTCTGG
Organism: Acidobacteriota bacterium; assembly: GCA_027451805.1. Classification (GTDB taxonomy): domain Bacteria; phylum Acidobacteriota; class Terriglobia; order Terriglobales; family SCQP01; genus SCQP01. The sequence continues at coordinate 1,192 of DAIDIF010000045.1, read as the reverse complement.
CGGGCGCGCGGCATGGCGTGCACCACCGCGGGCAGCGGCGCGTCGTCCGGCACGCGCAGGGCGCGCAGCTCCGGCCGCGCGCTCCGCTGCAGCGCGCGGCGCACGCGGAGCGTGTTGACGAGCGCCACGTCCGTGTCGCCGTCGCCGCTGAAGACCACCACGGAGCGCCGGCAGCGCACGGTGAGGTCGTACACGTGGTACACCATGCGGTCGTCCGCCTCGCCAAAGCCCGTGGGCGCCTCGTGCTCGGTGGCGAACTCCACGCGGCGCGCCACGCCCGGCGTGCCCGCCTGGAGCGCCGCGCGCACGTCCGCGTCGGTGACCAGCAGCGGGTCGAACGGGTGCGCGATGCGCACGCGCATCGGCTGGCGCACCCAGCGGCCGTCCAGCACGCCGCAGTCCAGCAGCAGCGTGCACGAGGGCGGCAGCGGCATCTCGAAGAGCAGGTAGCGCGTGAGCGCCTCGTAGAAGCGCAGCTTGGGCCGCGGGTCCGCCGAGTACGCGATGCCCTCCCAGTCGCACTGCACCGCCGCGTCCGCCCGGAACCAGTCGGCGCCGTCCTCGTCCGCGGGCCACGCGTACGGCTCCGGCGCGGCGCCGCCGCCCGGCGCCGCCGCCGGCAGCGGGTTGCCGTCCGCGTCCTCAAAGCGGCCCGCCGCGGCCGCCGCGTCCTGCTTGCGCCGCAGGGCCGCCTCGTTGCGGCTGGCCTGCGCGCGACCCTTGTTGGGCGGCGTGCAGCAGTCCAGCGTGACGCGCGCCTCCGTGAGGCCCGCCGCGAAGCGCTCGTTGTACGCGAGCCCCACCCGGCGGTACACGTCGCCCCACACGCGGCAGTGCCACGGGCGCGGGTTCTTGCAGCCCGGGTACAGCAGGCCCAGCGCGCGCACCAGCGAATTGAGGTCGTCCACGAAGGCCGAGTAGCGCCCCAGGTCCGGGTACGCGAACGCACCGCCCGGACCCGGCTGCGGGTAGAAGCAGCCCCGCGCGGCCCGCTCGAGAAACTCGCGCACCACGCTGTCGATGCCCATCGACGACGACGACGACGGCGACGGCGGCAGCGGGTGTCTGCCAAATGCTGCTGGCGGGGTGCGGCGAGGGAAAAATGGGCACAAAGCTGGGGCTGGGAAAAAATTTGCGCCCAGTCCCCCCCCCCGATCGCCTCAACCGCGCCCCTGCGCGTGACCGCAGACCT
>DAIDIF010000044.1 GCA_027451805.1 Acidobacteriota bacterium | reverse complement strand
GTTTCCGGTGCAGGTGGAAGTGGTGCAGCCGAGGGCAGTGGCGTCCACTTCGACCTATGTAGCCTCGATCCAGTCCCTGCACTCGGTGGTGGTGAGCCCGCTGGTGCCGGGGATCATCCGGCAGATCTTCGTGACCTCGGGAGAGGCGGTGCGGGCGGGGGCGGCGATGGTGCAGCTCGACCCCTCGCTGCAACAGGCGGTGGTGGCGAACCTGGAGAACTCGCGGGCGTCGCTGGCGGCGACGGCGGGGTTCGACCGGCAGCAGCTGCGGCGGGCGCAGGCGCTGTATGAGGAGAAGATCGGGACGGAGCAGGATTACCAGCAGGCGCTCTCCACCGACAACGCGGCCGAGGCGCAACTGCAATCGCTGGAGGCGCAGATCCGGCAGGCGAAAGTCTCGCTGAGCTACTACCGGGTGACGGCGCCGCGGGCGGGGATCGTGGGTGACATCCCGGTGCGGGTGGGCGACCAGGTGACGACGGCGACGCAGCTGACGACGCTGGACGCGCCCACCGGGCTGCAGGTGTACGTGCAGGTGCCGACCGAGGACGCGGGCAAGCTGCGGACGGGGCTGCCGGTGGCGGTGGCGACGGGCACGGGCGCGCCGATCGCGGCGAGCCGGATCTTTTTCGTCTCGCCGCAGGTGGACACGCTGACGCAGACGGTGCTGGCGAAGGCCAACCTGCCGGCGGCGGCGGCGGCGCGGGTGCGGACGCAGCAGTACGTGCAGGCGACGATCACCTGGGGCACGCACCGGGCGATCACGGTGCCGGTGCTGGCGGTGACGCAGCAGGGGACGAGCGCGTTCGTGGACCTGGCGGCGGCGCGGGGGGCGGGCTACGCGGTGGAGGCGCGGGCGGTGACGCTGGGGCCGATCCACGGCAACGACTACGAGGTGCTGGGCGGGCTGACGCCGGGGGAGCGGGTGATCGTAAGCAGCCACCAGATCCTGCGGCCGGGGATGCCGGTGATGCTCCTGCCGGCGCAGCCGGGGGCGGGAGCAGGGCGCTAGCGTGGTCGAATTTTTCATCCGGCGGCCGATCTTCGCCACCGTGGTGGCGCTGATCATCGTGCTGGCGGGGGCGGTGGCGATCCCGACGCTGCCGCTGGAGCAGTATCCGACGCTGGCGCCGCCGACGGTGATGGTGACGGCGAACTACATCGGGGCCAACGCCGAGGTGGTGGAGGCGGCGGTGACGACGCCGCTGGAGCGGGCGATCAACGGGGTGGAGGGGATGGAGTACATCACCTCGACCTCGAGCAACAACGGCACGGCGCAGATCACGGTGACGTTCAACATCGCGCGCGACATCGACCTGGCGCAGGTGGACGTGCAAAACCGGGTGAACGCGGTGCTGGCGCAACTGCCGGCGTCGGTGACGCAGACCGGGGTGACGATCTCGAAAGGATTCGGGGGCGGGTTCGTGTTCGTGGCGGGCTTCTACTCGCCCAACCATTCGCTCAACACCCTGGACATCAGCAACTACCTGGACGTGAACGTGGTGGACGCGATCAAGCGCGTGCCCGGGGTGGCGTCGGTGAACGTGTTCGGGGAGCGGCTGTACGCGATGCGGGTGTGGCTGGACCCGGCGAAGATGGCGGGGCGGGGGCTGACGGCGGCGGACGCGATCGCGGCGCTCGAGGAGCAGAACGTGGAGGTGGGGGCGGGGCTGGTGGGCTCGCCGCCGGCGCCGGCGGGGCAGAGCTACGAGATCAGCGTGCGGGCGATGGGGCTGCTGCAGACGCCGGAGCAGTTCGACCACATCGTGCTGAAGACCGAGCCCAACGGCACGCCGGTGCGGCTGCAGGACGTGGGCTACGCCGAGCTGGGGTCGCAGGACTACTCGAGCAGCATTCTCTACAACGGCGAGCACGCGGTGGGGATCGCGGTGAGCCAACTGCCGGCGGCGAACGCGCTGGCGGTGGACCGGCAGGCGCGGGCGGTGCTGGAGCAGATGGCGCCGCGCTTTCCGCCGGGGCTGAAGTACGTGGACGCGTTCGACACGACCACGGTGGTGAACGAGGGCATCCGGGAAGTGCTGATCACGCTGGCGGAGGCGATCGGGCTGGTGATCCTGGTGATGTTCCTGTTCCTGCAGGACTGGCGCACCACGATCATCCCGGCGGTGACGATCCCGGTGTCGCTGATCGGGGCGTTCGCCTTCGTGCAGCTGGCGGGCTTTTCGATCAACATGCTGACGCTGTTCGCCATCATCCTGGCGACCGGGCTGGTGGTGGACGACGCGATCGTGGTGATCGAAAACGTCGAGCGGCACCTTTCGGAAGGGATTACGGAGCCGCACCAGGCGACCTCGGTGGCGATGAAGGAAGTGACCGGGGCGGTGGTGGCGACGGCGCTGGTGCTGATCGCGGTGTTCGTGCCGGTGTCGCTGTTTCCGGGCACCACCGGGGTGCTGTTCCGGCAGTTCGGGCTGACGATCGCGTTCGCGGTGGCGATCTCGGCGTTCAACTCGCTGACGCTGTCGCCGGCGCTATCGGCGCTGCTGCTGGGGCGGGCGCACCCGGGCAAGCGCGGACTGTGGAAGGTGATCAACGCCGGGATCACGAGCTTCACCCACGGCTACCGGCGCGCGCTGGGCGGGCTGATCCGCTGGCGCTGGGCGGTGGCGCTGGTGTTCGTGGGGGCGCTGGGGGCGACCTACTGGGTGTTCCTGAAGGTGCCGAGCTCGTTCTTGCCGAACGAGGACCAGGGCTCGTTCTACGTGCTGGTGCAGGCGCCGCCGGGAGCGTCGCTGACGTACACGGAGCAGGTGAGCGCGCGGGCGGAGCAGATCCTGGCGACGGCGCCGGAGATCGAGGGCATGTTCGCGGTGAACGGGTTCAGCCGGACCGGGAGCGCGCCCAACCAGGCGATGCTGTTCGTGCGCATGAAGGACTTCGCCCAGCGCGTGGGGGCGGCGCACTCGACCGAGGCGGTGATGGACCGGCTGCGGGGGCGGCTGCTGGCGATTCCGGGGGCGCTGGTGACGCCGTTCGAGCCGCCGCCGATCCAGGGGCTGAGCCAGTTCGGGGGCTTCCAGTTCGAGGTGCTGGACGAGGGCAACCACACGCCGCAGCAGCTCTACGACGCCACCCAGCGGCTGATCGCGGCGGCGAGCCGGCGGCCGCAGCTGACCGGGCTGTTCAGCAGCTTCACCGCCAACGACCCGCAGATCGCGGTGCACGTGGACCGGCAGAAGGCGAAGAGCCTGGGGATTCCGCTGAGCCAGATCACGGACGCGCTGCAGGGGTACATGGGCTCGGTGTACGTGAACAACTTCGAGCACGACAACCGGCTGTACCGGGTGTACGTGCAGGCGGAGGCGCAGTACCGCAGCAACCCGCGCGACATCGGGGAGTACTACGTGCGCTCGGCGACAGGGGCGATGGTGCCGCTGGCGAACCTGGTGACGATGTCCACCACGACGATGCCGCAGGTGATCTCGCACTACGACGTGTTCCGCTCGGCGGAGATCGACGGCTCGGCGCGGGCGGGGTACTCGAGCGGGCAGGCGATTGCGGCCATGGACGCGGTGGCGAAGCAGACGCTGCCGGCGGGGATGAGCTACGAGTGGACCGGGCTGTCGCTGCAGGAGATCGAGTCGGCGGGCAAGGCGGGCATCGTCTTCGGGCTGGGGCTGCTGGTGGTGTACCTGACGCTGGCGGCGCAGTACGAGAGCTGGGTGCTGCCCTTCATCGTGATGCTGGGGGTGCCGGTGGCGGTGCTGGGCGGGCTGGGGGCGCAGGCGCTGCGCGGGCTGCAGAACGACGTCTACTGCCAGGTCGGGCTGGTGATGCTGATCGGGCTGGCGAGCAAGAACGCGATCCTGATCGTGGAGTTCGCGGAGCAGCTGCGGCGGCGGGGGATGAACCTGGTGGAGGCGGCGCTGGAGGCGGCGCGGATCCGGCTGCGGCCGATCCTGATGACGTCGCTGGCGTTCATCCTGGGCGTGGTGCCTTTGGTGGTGGCGACCGGAGCGGGGGCGGCGAGCCGGCACTCGGTGGGGACCACGGTGTTCGGCGGGATGCTGCTGTCGACGTTTTTAAACCTGGTGTTCATCCCGGTGCTGTACGTGATCGTGGAGAAGATGCGGGAGCGGGGGCACGGGCCGGACGGCGGGCAGCCTCCGGAAGCGGCGCCGGCGGAGTAGGGCGCCGGGCGCGGCTCAGGGCAGCGTGAGTTGGCCCTGCGGCGGGCGGAGCCCGCTCTGCGCGAGCCTGCGCGCTTGCGGCGAGCCGGCGAGGATGTGGACCGGGCCGGTTGCGAGCCAGACGAACTCACGCGGGAGGACGGCGAGGAGGGGAGCGGCGCCGCTCAACCAGGACTTTAGCCAATTCAGCTTGGCGAGGACGGCGCCGACGTCGCCGGTGTGCGCGGAGTGGACCTCGACCCAGTAGACGCGTTCGCCCGGCGGGTGGTGGGCGCGATGCGCGATGGCATAGTCCCAACGCGCGGCATTCGCGTACGCCGTTCCGAGGGCGGCGTCGATGTCCGCGCTGCCGGCGAGGCTGCGCGCATTGGCCGCTCGGATGCGGGCGCGGTCCTCCGCTCTCAGCGCTTGGAGGCCTGGGCAGTAGGCGTTCTGGAGGCCGGGGGTGGATTGCAGGGCGGCGCGAAAGCTCATTCCGCCGAACCCTTGCCCAGGTGCGCCGCGACAGAAGCCACAGCTTCGTTGGCGCGGGCGCTGATCTCGGCGAGGCCGCCCCAGCCCTGCATGTCGGCGTCGGCGCTGCCGGGGTCGAGGTCGGAGATATCGTGGGATGCGCCGGCGATGCGATCGAAATAGAAGACCTTGATGTGTGCGTTCAGCGCCGCTTCCGCGACCTGTTGCATCGACTGGCCCGGTTCGACACTGAGAACGTTCAACAGTTCGCGGGCCTGCTGGGGGGTCGCTTTGGCCGCGCCCGAGCGAATGTTCTTCACGGCCCAGAGGGTCTCGAGCACGTGCGTCGAATGCGTCGAAAGGCACACCCGGTACCCCCGCCGGAGCAGCTCGAACACGAGCATCATGGTCGCGGCGACCGCGCGCGGGTGCAACCCCATTTCGGGCTCCTCGATCACGAGCCACTGGAAGTCGCCGCGGCGCGGCGCCTTAACGCGCGGCATGAGCCAGTAAAGACCGAGGAGCAGAGGGGCAAACTCCCGCTGGCCCGCGGACCACACCATGTAGGGGAGGCTGCCGTCGTGGCCGTCCTTGGCCAGCACCAGCCGCTTTTGAACGCGCGAGGTTTCGACCTTAAGCGTAAAGTCCCCAAATAGCTGTGCGCTGAGGAGGGCGCGCATGGGTTCCTTCAGCCGCTTGGCCTGAGGAAAGAGGCTGAGGTTCTGGCCGAGTTCGTGCTCGACGACGTCGCGCAGCCTCTCGCTGAATTCACGAACGACGAATGGGTCGCCCGGGGAGAAGTCCCGGAACAGCCTGGGCCAGCCGTCGCGCACGGCGAGGACGCGCTGCGCCGGGATGAAGAACAGACTCTCCTTCTTGTTGCGCTGCTGACGCAGGACTTGTGCGGCGATGGCGGTAGGCGCGCCGTTCCAAGAGATCGCTGTTTGGTCTTTGCGCCAAAGCGAGCTCATGCCCTCCCCGAAATAGAGCTCGAGAAACTCGGTTTGCCTGCCGTGCCAATCGAATCCGTAGCGACGGAGCTCTTCCTGGACTTGGCCGGTGTCCACGATGAGCTTCAGCAGCTGGAGGGCGATGCTCTTGCCCGAGGCTTGCGGGCCGACGAGCACGGTCAGGTCGCCGAATTCGAGGTTGCATTCCGACAGCGGGCCGAAATTGCGGATGGACAGGCTGGGCGAGGGCACGGCGAGGCCAGTTTAGCACCGGCATATGTGGCGCACTGGGACGGAGCCCCGCTGCCCGGGGGGGTGCGCCGCCAGGATCGGGGCGGAGCAGGGCGGCGGCGCGGGGCGGCGGTCAGCGCAGGCGGGCGAGGAGGTGGTCGCCGACGCGCAGAGCGTTGGCGATGATGGTGAGGGAGGGGTTGACGGCGGCGATGGAGGGGAAGAAGCTGGCGTCGACGACGTAGAGGTTGTCGAGGTCGTGGGCCTTGCAGTTGAGGTCGAGGGCGCTGGTGGCGGGATCGGGGCCGAAGCGGACGGTGCCGGCCTGGTGGGCGGTGCCGGCGATGGGGATGGTCTTGCCGAGATAGAGCGAGCGCGGGAGCAGGTGCGGGTGCAGGCCGAGCGCGCCGAGCAGGCTCTTGAGCTTGGCGACCAGGCGGCGGTGGGCTTCGAGGTTGTTGGGCTGCAGGGCGAGATGGATCGCGCCCTGGGCGTCGACGGTGACGCGGTTGCCGGGATCGGGCAGATCCTCGGACTGGACCCAGAAATCGACGGCGTGGCGGGCGAGCTCGTCGAGGGCGAACTCGGGTTTGATCACGGCCCAGGACGGGGCTTCGGCGCGCAGCATGTCGCCGTCGGATTTGCCCAGCATCTGGATGCCGCCGAGGGGGTAATCCCAGTCGTCGGCGCCGAAGTAGAAGTCGTGCAGGGCGAGCGTCTTCTGGAAGATCGTGGGGTTGGGAGCGACCGAGATCGCCATCAGGGCGCTGTTGTTGTGGCGCATGTAATGGCGGCCGACGACATCGGAGCGGTTGGCCAGGCCGCGGGGATGGCGCTCGTTGGCGGAGCGCAGGAGCAGGGCGGCGGAGTTGACGGCGCCGCAGGCGACGACCACGATATCGGTGGCATAGGACTCGGGCACGCCCGCGCGCTCGACCTGGACCTGGGTGACGGCGCGGCCGGAGGCGTCGGTGTCGAGCCGGGTGACGCGGGCGCCGGTGAGCAGGGTGAGGTTGGGGTACTGGCGCAGGGCGGGATCGACGCAGATGACCTGGGCGTCGGCTTTGC
>DAIDIF010000043.1 GCA_027451805.1 Acidobacteriota bacterium | reverse complement strand
GCGCCGAGCCGGGCGCAGGCTTGCCGGCGGCCGCGCGCGAGGAGCACTGTTTGCAGCTTCCGCTGCCAATGGCAGCACCGACCGAAGCCGCCGCTCCGCCGCCGGCGGTGGCGCCGCGCCGGCTGCGGCTGGAAGCGGGGGTGGTGGACATGGGGGTGGTGGGGCTGGCGGCGCTGGCCTTTGCGGGCAGCGCCTGGGCCGCGCTCGGTTTTCCGCAACCGCAGGCGGACCTGCTCAAGCCGCTACTGCCGGTGATCGTGCTGGCGCCGGGCGTGCTGGCGGCGATCTATCTTCTGGCTTGCGCCTATGCCGGCGGGGGCACGATCGGCATGCAAGCCTGCGGGCTGTGCGTGGTGAACTTCGACGGCAGCCGGCCGGAGAGCCGGGCCGCGCTGCGGCGGCGCGCCTGGGCGAGCCTGCTTTCGCTGACGGCCTTCGGCCTGGGTTACATTTGGGCATATTGCGACTTCCAGCAGCTGACGTGGCACGACTACATCACCCGGACCTGCGTGGGCGAGCGAACCGACGGCGGCCGAACGGCGGCGCCTTAGGGCGGGCGCTCGGACTGCTGCTGGCCGTGTCCCTGACCGCCGGCGGGCAGACGCTGGCGGCGCGCTACGCCCGTCTCGAGCGGCCCGCGATCGCGCAAACCGCCGCGGTGCACGACGATGCGTTCGCGTGGCAGGGGTTGCGCTTTCTGCTCGCGCGCGGCAGGCTGGCGCTGGACGCGACCGTTCCGGCACAACTCACCACGGCGGTGTTCACCGGCGAGGGCACTTTCCAGGTGCTTGCGCCCGAGGCGATCGAGGCAGCGCAGATGCGGCGCTTCACCGGGCGCAGCCCGCTGGACGTGCAGTTCACACAGGCAGTGTTCCGGTTTGCCGACGGCGCCGACTTCATGCGCGCGCTGGGCACCGCGCTGAGGTTCCAGCCGGGCGGCAACGCGGAGGCGGAAAAGCTGCTGCGGGAGCGCGCGCAGGCGGGGGAAAAGCAGGGCTCGCCAGCGGTGGCGCGGCTGCTGCAGGCGCTGGGACGGCATCCGGCGAGCACGATTCTTCTGGTCCAGCTCAAGCTGCGCAACGGCGCATGGATCTCGGCGCAGTTCGACCCCAGCCGGCGCGAGCCGTTGCGAGTTTACCAATGGAGCCAAGGCGGCGGGCGGCGGATTCCAGAGATCTGGACGCAGTTCACGCCGGAGACCGCCGTGGCGCCGCCGGCGGCGCCACGGCTGAACGATTACGCCATCAGCGCGGCGATCAGCGGGCATTTCGAGCTGGCGGCGGCAGCAGCGTTGAAGGTGACGGACGCGGGCAAGGCGGTGCTGCTGGGCCTCGACCCCGGCTTGCGGGTGGAGAGCGTTACCAGCGGCGGGGCGGCGCTCGCGTGGCTGCAACCGAAGGATGCGGGCTGGGTCTATGTCGAGCTGCCGGCGGCGGGGGCGGGACGGGCGCTGCCGCTGGAGCTGCGGTACCGGGGCAAGGCGCCGCTGCTGGGGGGTGCGGGGTCACACGAGGAGAGCTCGCTGCCGGGGTGGTATCCGACGCTGCCGCTCGATCCGCCCTGGGCCTGGAGGGAGGAGCCGGCGAGCTTCGACCTGCGGCTCGAGACTGGGAAGAAGTACACGCTGCTCGCCACCGGCAGCCGCGTGAGCGAACGGGCCGCGGGCGCCACGGTGATTTCGGAGTGGCGATCGCCGGGGGCGGTGGTGCGCGCCGGCTTTCAGTTCGGGGAGGACCGGCAGGCCAGGCGGCGGCTGCGGCTGGCGGATGGGCGCAGTCTGGAGGTGCGCCTGGCGGCACCTGAGCACAACGACCCGGATGCGCTGCTGCCGCTGGCGGGAACGCGGCTGGAAAGCGTCATCAATTTTTTCGGCGGAGCGCTGGGGCCATATCCCTACGCGGCGGCCAACGCCTACGTCTCCGGCGTGTCCAGCAACGCCGAACTGATGCCGGCGCAGCCGACGCTGATGGCGTTCGATCCGCAGTCGTTCCTCGATCTTTCGCCCGCGGCGACGTATTTGGCGCCGGCGCTGAGCGTGGCCGGGCAGTGGTTTGGGGGTTGGATGCGGCCGGCGACGGCGCATGACGAGTGGCTGACCGACGGGCTACAGGCATTCAGCGGGCTGCGCTATGAGGAATCGCACGTTGGCGCGACGGTGGGGCTGGCGACGCTGCGCATTTGGCGAAATTATCTGCTGCATCCGGGGCGCGGCCACAACCTGGCGCCGGTCGCGACCGGGCCGCTGTGGCTGGGCGAGGCGCGGCTCGACGCGCGCGGCGATTCGGGCAAGGCGCTGCTGCTGGCCAAAGGCGCCTACGTGCTTTACATGCTGCAGCAGATGATGGCGAACCCGCGCAGCCCGCAACCCAACGCGGCGTTCGACGCCATGCTGCGCGACTTCGTCCGCAGCTACGGCGGGCGCGCGGTGACCAGCGCCGAGTTTCAGGCGGTCGTCGAGAAGCATATGACCCCGCCGATGAACCTCAGCGGCGATCATACGATGGACTGGTTCTTCAAGCCGGCGATCGAGGGAACGGCCGTGCCCACGCTGAGCTTCCATGCGGCCAATGCGGGCACGGTGCGCGGAGTGGCGCAGGTGAAGCTGACGGTGGAGAATCCGGACGGCTGGGTGGGACTGCTGCCGGTGTACCTGTTCCGCGACGCGAACACCTGGGTGCGGGGCGAGATGCCGATCACGCAGCCGCAGGTGACGCTGACGGTGCCGGCGCCGTTTGTGCCAAAGTACGTCGAGGCGGATCATCTGCTCGACATGCTGGTGCATGTCCGGCAATAGGCCACTCAACCCGCCCAATGTTGCCAGCCGCCGGCGGGCAGCGGCGCGCGCCGGCCGTGCTGGAGGAGCCAGAGCCGGCGGACGGGAACGATGGTGCCGATCTGGCGCAGGGAAAAGCCGCGGGGCGGCTGGCGGCCGGGCGGCAGGGTGAACAGCAGTTCGTAATCCTCGCCGCCGAAGAGGGCGCGATCGAGGGCTGCCTTGCCGGACTGGTCGCACAGGGCCTCGGCCACGACCTCGGCGCCGACGCCGCTGGCACGGCAGAGATGGCGGAGGTCGGTGGCGAGCCCATCGGAAATGTCCAGGGCGGCGGAGGCGCGGCGGCGCAGCGCGCGTCCCAGCTCCCAGCGCGCGCGGGGGCGCAGATGGCGGGCGCGGGCGCGGCGTTCGAGCGCGGTGCGGGGCGAGCGGCCGGCGTGGACCAGTTGGCGGCCGAGCGCGGCTTCGCCCAAGGCGCCGGAGACAAACAGGCGATCGCCGGGGCGGGCGCCGCTGCGCCGCAGCGCCGCGCGCACGGGCACCTGGCCGGCGCCGATCACGTCGAACACGATTTTGCCGGCACGAGGCGCCGACGAGACATCGCCGCCGATGAGCTCGGCGCCGGCTTCGGAGGCGGCTTCCAAGAAGCCGCGCAGGAACTGGCGCGGCCAGGCGGCGGGAAGAGCGGGCGGATAGACGCTGGAGAGCAGCAGCGCCAGCGGTTCCGCGCCCATGGCGGCGAGATCGCTGAGCGCGCGTGTAGCCAGCCGGCGGCCGCAGACGGCGGCGGGATCGCGGCGGCGGAGAAAGTGCACGTCCTCGACCATCAGATCAGTGGTGAGCACAAGATCACAGCCGCGGCGCGGGCGCACGATGGCGGCGTCATCGCCGATGCCGAGGCGAATTTCCGGGCGCGGGGCGCGCGCGGCCGCGCGGCGAACCCATTCCAGCCAAGCGAGTTCGGCCTGCATGCACTGGTAAGCATACCTGCGCTAAGGGGTTCTGCGGTGGTTGGGCGCGCGAACAGCGCGTGTACAATGAGGGCAGACTTCAACCCCGAGGTGAGCCGTTGTCCATGTGGAAGACGCCAAACGAACGGGAAGCGCCTCTGCCTCCCGCTAAACCCGCAGCTCCGAACCCGCCCGCGGCCCCCCTCGCTTCCCCCGCCGCCGCGCCCGCCGTGTCGCGCGGCAGCGACCGCCCCACGCACCTGAGCAAGACCATCCAGCTCAAAGGCACCATCACCGGCAACGAAGACCTGTTTGTGGATGGCAAGCTGGAAGGCACGGTGGATCTGCCCAACAACAGCCTGACGGTGGGCGTGAACGGGCAGGTGCAGGCCAACGTCAACGCCCGCGAAGTGGTGATTCTGGGCAAGCTCAACGGCAATGTGACCGCCGCCGACCGGGTCGAGATCAAGGCCCAGGGGGCGCTCACCGGCGACGTCAGCGCGGCGCGCATCAGCATCGAGGACGGCGCGTTCTTCAAGGGCGGGATTGACATCCGCAAGGGCGGCGCCGCCGCCGCCAAGGCGTAGCCACAGCCAGTCTCCGTCGGCCGCGAGCTCGCGGCGACTACGTTCTTCCTGCCCTATGCGACTGGCCTTGGTGCAAACCGCGCCGCGGATGTTGGAGCCGCGAGCGAACCTGGAGAGCGCGCTGGCGATGATGGAGCCGCTGGCCGCGGATCTCTACCTTTTGCCCGAACTGTGTTTCAGCGGGTATACCTTCGCCCGGCAGGAAGAGGTCGCCGCCACGGCGGAGCCGGCGGGCGCCGGCGAAGTGTTCACGGCGCTGGCGGCGTTCGCGCGGCGGCGCAACGCCTACGTCTGTTGGGGCTTCCCCGAGCGCGCGGGCGAACGGTACTACAACTCCGCCAGCCTGACCGGGCCGGAAGGGCACGTGGGCACGTACCGCAAGGCTCACCTGTTCTCGCGCGAGACGCTGTTTTTCGCGCCCGGCGACGCCCCGGCGCCGGTCTTCGAGCTGCCCTTCGGGCGCGTGGGGCTGATGATCTGCTTCGACTGGTACTTTCCCGAGCTGGCGCGGTCGCTGGCGCTGCGCGGCGCCGAACTGCTGCTGCATCCGGCCAATCTGGTGCTGCCGCACTGCCCGCAGGCGATGATTACGCGCTCGCTGGAGAACCGGGTGTTTTCCGCCACCTGTGACCGCGTGGGCACGGAGACCAACGGCGGAGTGACGCACCGGTTCATCGGCTCCAGCCAAGTGGTGAGCCCAAGGGGCGAGATCCTGGTACGGTTGGGGCGCGAGCAGGAAGAAGCCACGGTGGTCGAGTTCGACCTGACGGCGGCGCGTTCGAAGCGATTGGGCGAGTACAACGATCTGTTCGCCGACCGGAAACCCGCGCTGTACGCGTAAGGCCTCCCCTGGCGACCCCGCCACCCTAGCGATTGACCAGTCCGAAAGCCTGGAGCGAGTAGAGCAGGTCGGCGTCGAGGCGGGTGTGGAAATTGAGCACGCTCTCGGGAAGTTGGCTGAGGTCGAGATCGAGCAGAGACTTCAGCACCACTTCCATGCCCGCCCGGCGCAAATAGCTGAGTTCCTTGGCGACCCATTCGGCGCGGTAGTTTTGCGCATGGCGC
>DAIDIF010000042.1 GCA_027451805.1 Acidobacteriota bacterium | reverse complement strand
GCCTTGCGCGAGCGCCAGGCCGCTGAAGTCGCCGTTGGCGTCCGACTGCAGCGAAGGCTGCAAAAATACCCGCGGTGCGCCGCCGTCCGCCACCGCGGCCACGGTTATCGGCCCGTTGCCGCGCGCCCGCATTTGCACCAGGCCCACCAGCTCCATGCCTTGCCGGTTCTGCCGCAGCAGCTGCGCCGCGGAAATGGCGCCGGTATGGAGCACAAAGCTAAACGGCAGGCCGTCATCCGTGGTCGCGTCCGGGTCAATGTAATAGACGCCGCCGTCGGCCGCCGCCGAGGCGAGCAGCATCTGCGACAGCCCCAGCCTCCGGTCCGCGGGCATCGCGCCCAGCGCCAGCGGGCGCCGCACCCGCACCGCCTGCGACGCGGCAATGGTGTCGAGCGACCAGCGCCGCCCGGGAAAGTAGTGATAGCGGGCGGTGAACGGCGAGAAGCGGATGCACGTGTCCCAGCCGTCCAGATAGCTGAGTTTGAGGATATGGCTGCACACCGTCGCACCGTCCAGCGGAACGCCGATGCGCACGCACTTGTCCTCGTGGTCAATGCTCACCCAGATCTGGCTTTCGCACGCCCAGTTGATCCGCTCCCAGAGCCCCGGCCGGTCGGGCGACGGCCCCAGCAATTCACTGCTGATCAGCACCGGTTCGCCGCCAGCGAATTGATAGGCGCCGGTGCGGTGCACCAGAATGCAGAAGCCGTTGCCCACGGCGGCCGCACGCGCGCCGCAGACGCCAATGCCGGGCGAGATCTGCTGGATGCTCCAGGTCGCCGGGTCGCCGTTGTTGGGCGTCACCAGGTAAAGGCCCAGATCGAGCGCGGCATAGATCTGGTTGCGAAACTCGAACACCGCCCTCACCCCCAAGCCACTCCCCTGCTCGACCTGGAAGAAGCCGGTGTCGCCGTAGTAGACCCCGGCGTCCGACGGCTGCGAGCAATAGACCACGCTCGGCTGCGCCGGGTCGCCCCACCACATCATGCGTTGCGTGGTCTGGCTGAACGCGGCGGCCGCCACATTCGGCAGAGTGATCGCCCGGAACTGCCCGGTGCAGTCGTTGGAGGCCGCCAGGAAGGCGTCGTCGAAGTTGAAGGTCGCGGAGGTTGTGACGTTGTCCTCGACGATGGTTGCGGTCTCGGTCACCCCGTTCACCGTCTGCGTTGCGCCGATGTAAAAGTACGGCCCGGCGCTGGAGCCCCCGGCTACGGTGAAGGCCACCACGCGCGCCTCGGTGTTGACCGGCCCCAGCGGCAGGCTGGCCACGGTCGCCTGTTTGCCCCCGGCCGCGGTCCAGGACGCCAGGCTCAGCCCTGCCGGGCTGAGCGAGCCGGCACGGGTGCGGAACAGCACCAGCACGTGCCGTGCGCCGGCGGCGATGTTGCCGGCCGCGGCCGCGTCGGAAGGCGCGATCGCGGTCGCCGGCCCGGCGATCGTCACCGGGTCGAGATTGGCCCCGTCAAAGCTGCCGGGTGCACCCGCGCCTTGGCCGCCATTGCCGAAGGCCAGATAGGCGCGGTTGAACGCCGATGCGCCGTTCAGCGCCGCGTTCAGCGGCACGGGGTACGGCGACCCGGGATCGGCCAGCGCCAGGTCTCCGCTGCCCGCCGGCGACTCTACGTAGACGGCTCCGTGCGTGGCGTCATAGGTCAGCGGCTGCTCGGTGCCGTCCAACTGCGCGTAGTCCAGCAGGCCGCCGATGGAGCCGCCTTGGGGCAGCGCGAACGCGCGCGTCAGCCCTTCGCGGCTCGCCGCTTCCGCCTGGGTGAAGCGCAGGTTTTGCGCCTCGACCAGCAGCGAGACATCAAGCATCTCCGGCGGCCAGCTCGTGATCAGGCCGCCGAAGTGCTCGATCGGCACCGGGATGTAGCCCTGGAGCATCGCCTACAGGTTGGTGCGCGAGCTGACCTCGATTTGGATGTCGGCCGCGCCGCTGATCCCCGCCGGATAGGCGCCCGCCGGCAGTTCGGTGTTGGCGGCGGTGTACCACTTCACCCTCCAGGCGTTCGGCGCCGCGCCGGCGATGATCTCCGCCGTGTAGCCGCCGGGCACGTTGCGCACGCCGTACACCGCCGGATTGAGCGCGAACGCGTGCGCGCCCTCGAGGTTGTTGGGGTTGGCGGTGGCGGTGAGATCCAGCGCGTCGCCGCCGGTGGGATAGTTGCCGCTGAAGCTGAGCGCCAGCGTGCGGCGCACGCTGCGCCGGGTGGGATCGAGCGCGATGAGGGAAGAAGTGATAGCCATGGTTGGGGTCTCCTGCGCCGGCCGCGCCGGCGGGTGCGAACGCTACGGTTTGCGGAGGGCTTGGCCGCCCTCCGCCGGAAACGCGATGGCGATCGGCGTTGCGGGCCGCGGCGGGTGCGCCATATCGCGCTGCGCGCCGCGCGCGCCGTCGAGCACCGATCCGATCACGTTGGAATGGGTCACAAACGCCGGCCGGCGCCACATCTCCGCGGCGCGGCGCATGAATCCCAGATGTCGCGCCCGCCATGCCGCCACTGTCTCGCCACCCGGAATCGGCCGCCGCGGGTCGCGAAAGTACGGCGCCAGCGCCTGGGACACCTGCGTCTGGGGTCCGCGCCCCAGCGGCCCCGCGGCCAGCGGCGCCAGGGCGGGCGCGCCAGCCGCCGGAATCCCGGCCACGTGCCCCGCCAGCTTGGCGGTTTGCGCGGCGCGCTTGCGCTCGCTGTGGAAGAGGATGGCGGGCGGGTGCTGCATGCGCCGCAGCCGCAGGCCGAGCCGGATCGCCTGCTCGCGCCCACGCCGGTCCAGCGGCTCGTCACGCCCGCCGTGGGCCTGGCCCAGCGCGTCCAGCCGCGTCTGGCCATGCTCAATCAGCAGCGCGGGATATTCGGTACGATTCCCGCGGTTCACGCTTGGCCCTTCTTGATCAGAAGCCCAACATTGCCCGCCAGCACGTGCAGCGAGTGGTAGGCCCAGGTGTAGCCCTCCGAACTCGTCGGCTGCGGCGCCGGCATGCCGCTGACAAGCGAACTGAAAACGTACCAGCCCGCCAGCAACGCCACCCCGTGGTGGGCAAGAAGCTGTGTCATGCGGCTCCTTGCGGCGCCGCCGCCGCCGGCGGCGACGGCGATCCTGCCGTCAGCCCGGCTTCCTGCACCGCCGCCTGGCGCTGGGCCGCTTCGGCCGCCAGCGCCTGCTCGGCATCCATGTGTGCCAGCAGATGGGCGATCACGTTGGCGTAGCCCTGGGGCCGCGCGGCGCGCGCCTGCAGTCCGGGCTCCGACACCGCCCAATCCTTCACCGCCTGGATGTGGATGGGGTGATCGTCCACGTAGAGATCGGGAGCGATGCTGGGCAGCAGGCGGCCGCCGGGTCCGGCGATCGGTTCCATGTTCATCAAGGCCTCGATCTCCATGTACTGCTTGGCGCGGTTGTCTTCGCCCGGATCCACCAGGTCCGGCAGCCCGAGGTAGTGCTGCACCAGCGGCCGGTTGACCGGCGCGCCGATCACCGCCAGCAGCTCCGGATCCTTGGCCGCCAGAATTTGCTCCAGCGAGGCTCGAATCTGATCGAAGCTCTGCGGAAAATCCTCGTCCGCGCTCGGCCGGGCGATCACGTTGCCGCGCACCTCGCCCAGCCGGATGTACTCCGACTGGAACTTGCCGCTCTTACCTTCGACCACCAGTTCGACGTCCTCACTGCGGTTGCGCCGGAAGCATTCGATCGCCAGCGTCATCTCCTGGGCTTCGGCTTCGCGCATCTGCTTCCACACCAGCATCAGGCGTCCCATCGCCTGGTCGCGCGACTGCGCATAGGCGGCGGCGGTCTTCAGGTTGGGCGCGCCGCCGCCGAAGATCGAGGGCAACGCGCCGGTGATGAATTGCCCCGCTTCCGCCAGCCGCTCGCCATCGTTCCATAGTTGCGGATCGACATGCAGCATCGGCTGGAAGATCATCTCCGCCATCGGCTTCTGCGGCCCGGTGTTTTCGATCACCACCGGCACGTAGCTGGCCGGCTGCATGCGCTTCTTGGCCAGCGCCTCGCCGTTGATGTAGCGGGCATCGTAGAGGATGGGCGGGGCCGACGACATTTCGCGATGCTCGGCCAGGATGTTGGCGCTGTCGTTGATCTGGCGCTGGAGCGAGATCGCGTCCTGGCCCAGCGGGTCGCGGTACATGCCCACCCCGGGCAGCCCGGTGCAGATCACCCAGCAGTCGTCCAGCCGCTCCGGCTCGGCGTGCAGGAACACGTCGCCGGCGAACTCCACCCGGCAGCCTTGCGGATAGGCCGCGAGCAATTTCTCGCGCGTGGCCGTGTCGGCGTGCGCCCAAAACGCCTCCGGTCGCAGCCAGGCACGCTTATAGGTGACCAGGTTCGACATCGGCAGCGAGTTCCACGAGCCCTGCGCATCCGCCAGGCTGAGTCGCACGATGCGTTCGTAGGTGTCCTCCCCGCCGCCGCCGGTGTCGTTGATTTTGTCCGCCTTCTGCGGGTAGGCAGCGCGCAGCACCGCCTTGTGCTGCTCCTCCACCTGGATCAGGTAGTAGCAATCGCGCTGCGTCAGCGCCTGCGGCGGGACTTTGAAGTAGAGCGGCCCATAGGCGGTGAGCTTTTCCGCGCCGTTCGGCACCCGCCGGCTGCCCACCGGGGCGGCGGCGGTGACGTGCTCGGACGCGGCAAAGCTGTCCGGCCCGAGCAGCGTGCCGCACTGCGGGCAGGCGACCGGGCCGCCGCTCAGAATCCCGCGAGCCTCGGCCGCCGGCTGGTAGCCGCCGCAGTATCCGCACTCGAAGCGGTCGGGCAGCACCTGGAACGTCTGTTCACCCAGCACCGCCTCGTCGTGGTAGCCAAACCGGCCGCCGTCCACCAGGTAGCGGACGTAGGTGGCGAAGATGCCCTGGGTCCAGAGATAGTAGGCCTTGCGCACGCGCAGCGTGTCCATGCGGTTGTTGCGCGCCACCAGTTCGGCCACTTTGGTCGCCGCCTTGGCGGTGGCGATGTCGTCCTGTGACGCGGCGCTGGTGGGCAGGTACTGGATGCTGGGTGGCGACTGCACCAGCGCCGCGATGATGCTCAGGCCCCAGGCGCGGTACATGTTGATGGAGTAGTCGAAGCGCGGCAGGTCGGTGCGGTCCAGGTCGTCACGCTCGAAGGGCGTGTGCCAGTTGTTGTCCTTGGCCGAGTACCAGATGTTCTGGTTGCCGCGCCAGAACTCCTCGCCCTCGCGCCAGTTGCGCACCTTGTGGCGGCGCACCGCGTCGGATTCGAGCTCGTAGCCGCGCACCAGCTCGCGCAGCGCGCTCTGGATCTCCTC
Source organism: Acidobacteriota bacterium (assembly GCA_027451805.1). Lineage (GTDB taxonomy): Bacteria > Acidobacteriota > Terriglobia > Terriglobales > SCQP01 > SCQP01. The sequence continues at coordinate 872 of DAIDIF010000042.1, read as the reverse complement.
CGGCGGGTCGGGCTGCAGCAGCGGCGCCTCCGGCGTCGGCTGCTCGGCGCGATTGGCGGCGGGCGCCGCCGCGGCTGCGTCCGCGATCGCGCGCTGGTCGCCCTCGAGCGGCTCGCCCGCCTCCGCCGGCGCGGCTTCGACGTCTTCTTGCGGCAGATTGGTCATAACTCCCGGTAGTAGGGCAGGAAGCCCTCGTTGCTGCGGCGGAAGCCCAGCCGCTGCAGCAGGGGCTCCATGCGCGCCGCCAGGGCGCGCGGCACGAAGGCGTGCGCCTCGTCGCATCCGGCCGCCAGCAGCCGCGTCCGCAGCCGCTCGCGCTCCCGTATCGCGGCGCGCAGCAGCGCCGGGGTGGCGCCGACCAACATCAGTTCCACCGTTGCGTGCGCCGCCACCGCGCCCAGCAGCGCGCCGTCGCCTTCGGCCACCTCCGCCAGCAGGTAGCGTGGATCGTCAAAATCGGGAAAGGCGAACGGCGCCCCCTGCGCTTCGTGCCGCGCCCGCAGTTGCGGCAGATCGTCGGCCAGTAGCGGGCGCCACGCGGTCATGATGTCCGCAGCGCCCCCGCGTTCAGCGCCGCCACGCCGCTGGCGTTGGTGTAGAGCAGCCAAGGGTTCCATGTTGACCCCGGCGTGCGGCTGCGCAGCCGCCAGTACAGGGTCGTGTTGGGGTTGATGATGTCGGCCGTTGTCTGCCCCAGTCCCAGCACATAATCGTCCACCCCGCTGTTGGCGTCGAAGAGCGTGCTGGCGGCGCTCTGGATCTCGTGCTGCAGCGGCGCCGCGCCGGCGCTGGCCGGGTTGGTGATGGCGACCGTAAAATGCCCCTGGGTTGCGGTGATCGCCCAGCTCGCAGCCGCCGGAGCGGGCGCCCCC
>DAIDIF010000041.1 GCA_027451805.1 Acidobacteriota bacterium | reverse complement strand
CGGCAAATAGGACGTGGTGCCGGCCGACTGGACGCCGGGAATGGCTTCGATCGCGGCCGGCAATTGGCGCACGATGGCGTCGCGCTGCTTGGCGGCGTAGGCGTTGAGGATGACGTCGGCGGCGACGGCGTGATCGGCGGTGAAGCCTGAGGGTTGGCTCACCAAACGGTAAAAGCTGAGGCCGAGCAGACCGGTGGCGGCGAGCAGGAGCGTGGCGAGCGCGGCCTGGAGCGCGATCAGCGCCTGGCGCGAGCGCAGGCTGGAGCGATCGGCGGTGGCCGATCCGCTGCCGGCTTTGAGATAGGCGTGGGGATCGGAGCGGCCCAGGCGCAGCGCCGGCAGCAGGCCGGTGAGCAGGCCGCAGACGATGGAGAGCGCGAGGCCGAAGCCGAGCACGCGCCAGTCGAGATGTACGTCGTTGAGGCGCGGCAGGCTGGCGGGCGCGGCGGCCAGCAGCGCCTTGAGACTGAGCGCGGCGCAGGCCATGCCCAGGACGCCGCCGAGCACCGCCAATACCATGCCTTCGACCAAGACCTGGCGGGCGAGGCGGTTGGGGGCGGCGCCGAGCGCAGCGCGAATGGCCCAGTCGCGGCGGCGGTCGGCGAGGCGGGTGAGCCAGAGACCGCCGAGGTTGACGCAGACGATCAGCAGCACCGCACCCACGCCGCCGAGCAGCAGCCAGAGCTCCGGCCGGGCTTCGGCCACGGTGTAGTCCTGAACGGTAGTGATTTCGCCTCCGAGCGTGACGCCCTTGGTTTTGGCCGAGCGCGCCAGGTTCGCCTGGATCACGTTGATCTGGGCCAGCGCCTGGGGGACGGTGACGCCGGGGCGCAGGCGGCCGAGCACGGTGTAGTTGAAGTTGCTGACGACCGAGGTGACATCGCCGTTGGCGGCCAGGTCGAGGGCATAGTAGAACTGCACCGGCTCGCCCGTGAACATGGGGCCGAGCTCGCGGCCGGCCAGGTGAAACGACGGCGGCAGCAAGCCCACCACCACCGCGCTCTGATTGGGCGTGCCGATGTTGCGGCCGAGGATGTTGGGGTCGGCATTGAAGGCGGAGCGCCATAGCGCGTTGGTCAGGACGATGGGCCGCGCCGGGTCCTTCTTGTCGGCGGGCACGAGCAGGCGGCCGAGCGCGGGATGGACATCGAGCAGAGAGAAGAAGCCGGCCGAAACTTTGGCGCCATGCAGCAACTGCGGACGGCCATGGCCGGCGAGGGTAAAACTGCTGGACTGGACCGCGGCGAAGCCCTGGAAATCGGTGGCGTGGGCGCGCCAGGCGTAGAAGGCCGAGGGCGTGTCGAAATAGTGAAAGGGGACCGAGCGCCGACCGGGAAAGGTCTCGCCCACCAGCACCAATTGGCCGGCGTGGCGCAGCGCCAACGGGCGCAAGAGCACGCCGTTGACCACGGAGAACATGGCGGTGGTGGCGCCGATGCCGAGCGCCAGCATGGCCACCATGATCCAGGCAAACCCTCCGCCCCGACGCAGCAGTTGTTTCCAGGCCATACCGGTAATACTGGCGATCGCGGAAAAGGTTCCCTGCGATGCGGGCGCCGCGGGCGGGAGTAGACTAAGCCCATGCGACCGAAGGGGATGCTGGTCCTGGTTCCATGGTTCGCGCTGGCGGTGGTGTCGGCGGCGCAAGGCAAGCCGCCGCTGAGTCCGCCGGAGATGGTGGCGATCAGTGTCGGCGGCAAGACGGTGAGCCTCCAGTACTCGGCGCCATCGGTGCGGGGGCGGAAGATTTTCGGCCCCGGGGGGCTGCTCTCGCACGATGCCACGTATCCGGTGTGGCGCGCCGGCGCCAACGCCGCCACCGCGCTGCATACCGAGGCCGAGGTGACGCTGGGCGGGCTCAAGGTGCCGGCGGGCAATTACACGCTCTTCGTGCTGGTGGCGGACCCCGACCACTGGGTGCTGATCGTGAACAAGCAGACCGGACAATGGGGACTGACGTACCACGCCCACCAGGACCTGGGGCGGGTGCCGATGCACATGAGCGTGCCGCCGCACCGCGTCGAGCAACTGCGCTACCTGCTGGCGCCCGATAAGCTGACGCTGGAGTGGGACCGCCACGTCGCGTCGGTGGCGTTGAAGATTCAGTAAGCGGGGTTCAACGGGCGGCGCGCGCGGCCCGGGGCTCCACCGGCGCGTAGCGGCGGAGCAGCAGCGCCACCGGCAAGCCGATACAGATCACCAGCGCCAGCAGGCCGTTGACGCGGTTGGCGACGGTGGCCACGCCGGCGGGGTGGGGGACGCGGGTGAGCGGCAGCACCAGATAGGTCATCACCGGATAGAGCAGCGCGCCGAAGACCGGGCCCCAAAGGAAGGGCCGGCGCAGCATCGCGGGCCAACGGCGGCTGAGCTGATAATAGACCGCGGTCCAGAACAGGGCGATGGCGAAGTGGATGGCGACGCCCAGCGCCACCACGGCATCGCCGCCGCGCACCGCGGCCTGGATGCCGACCAAGCCGCTGGCGATGTAGCGAAAGACCGAGGCGGGAGTCACGCCCCGGAAGGCGTTGAAAAGAAGGCTGTCGGAGATGTCGAGCGTGCCCGCCGCCAGGCCGGTGAGCAGGACGGCGGCGGCGGGGCGGAGGCGCGGCACGGCGGTAGTATAACGGTAATGCCAGGAACGGTCCTCATTACCGGCGCTTCGAGCGGCATCGGAGCAGCATGCGC
>DAIDIF010000040.1 GCA_027451805.1 Acidobacteriota bacterium | reverse complement strand
GAAGATGCCGCGCCCGCCCTTCTGCCGCCGCCGCAGTTGGTGCAGGCGAAACAGATGCTCCAGGCCCTCGGCGATGGCGGCGGGCGATTGGGCGCACTCCAGACGGGCAGCCGGCAGGTGGCGGAACAGCGCGCGTCGGCGCCGCCGAACTTCGGCGCGGAAGTTGGCGCTGTGGGCGGCGAGCAGCTCCTCGAAGCTGGGCGGGAGCGGCAGCCAGGGCAGCCACTCGCCTTCGCGCGCCGCCTTGCCGAAGGGCAGCGCCGCGGCGCAGGCGGTTTCCCCCCCGGCGCGCTGCGAGTCGAGCCGCAGCAGGTCCCAGCGCTGCTGCGCCAGCGCCGCAGCCCACAGCCGCGCGGCCACCGCCGGCGGAGCATCGGGGTGCAGCAGGCAGTCCAGTTCGTCGCCGCCGGCCCCCTGCGCCAGAAATTCGAGTTGCAGCAAGCCGCGGCGGCGCACCCGTTGCAGCGCCAGCAGCCCCGCCAGCCCGCCTGCAGGATGCGCTTCCGCCACCACCAGGGGCTGCGCGCCGTCGGGATGGACGGCTGCCCAAGCCGACTGCCACTCCCAACTGAGGAACGGATTGGCCGGGCGCGCCAGCTGCTGCAGCCGCTTCCAGTCCCGCTCCAGCCCGGCCAGGGCCAACTGCCCGGGCCGCGCGCCCGTGATCAGCAGGCGCCCGGCTGCGGGCGGGGCGGTGAGCGGGTGCGCGCTCATGCCGCATCCTCGGAATAGACCGGCTCGGGCGCCGCGGCCGCGGTGGGCGTGGCCGCCGGAACGGGAGCCGCTCCGGGTTGCACGCGCGGCCGCCGTTGGCGCAGCGCGGCGCGCAGGATCCGCGGATGCCGCAGTTCCAGCGTCAGCCCATACGCCGCCATGCCGAACGGCACCATGGCCGCCAGTTGCGGCCGCGGCGCCCAGGCGGCGACCAGCGGCATCGCCGCCAGCAGCGCCGCCGTCATGGCGGCGGTGGCCTCGATCGCGGGGCGGAAGCAGCGCCAGAGATCGGCCAGCGAAATCTCCAGGAAGCGGCCAACCAGGTAAACATGCAGCACCGAAATCACCACCCGCGCTGCCACCTGTCCCCAGGCCACGCCCACAATGCCGCCCCAGCGCGCGCCCAGGGCGAGCGCAGGCGGCAGCAGCAGCCACAGGGCGACGGTCATCTTGGCCAGAATGTCGGGCCGGCCCATGGCCTTATAGCCGTCGCCGAAGTTGTGCGTGAGGCAGCGCAGCGCGGCGTAGAGCGCCAGCACCTGCAGCACGCGGATCGAAGGTTCCCAATGCCAGCCGTAGATGCCGTAGACGATCGGCTGCGCCAGCAGCGCCAGGCCGGCGGCCATGGGGAGCGTGAGCAGGGCGGTATACCGCGCCGTTTGCAGCACCGTCGCCCGCATCCGCGCGCGTTCGCCCTGCAGCCGGCTGAAGGCGGGAAACACCACGCGCGAGATCACGTTGAGCAGGCTGAACAACACCACCTCCGGCAGCCGGAAGGCGAGCGTGTAAAAGCCCAGCCAGAAGTCACTGAGCATGCGGCCAATGGTGAGGGTGTCGAGGTTGCTGAGCAGGACGCTGGAGCCGTCAAGCAGGTAGATGTGCTTGGCGTAGGCGGTCATGCGCCGCGCCACCGCGCGGTCGCGCCGGCGCAGCGGCGGCCATGCCGGCCGCCACGGCTGCACCCCCCACAGCACCGCGCTTACCACCAAGGTGCCGAGCACCTGGCCCCAGATCAGGCTCCAGGCGCCGAAGCCCAGCGCCGCCAGCGCGATCGCCGCGCCCCCCTTGGCCGCCGCCTGGGCCACGTCCGGCACCAGCTTGCGCCGGAACTGCAGCCCGCGCCGCAGCAGCGTGTCGTGGGTAGTGCCCAGGGCCGTCAGGGGTAGCGAGAAGCCGAGCACGCGCAGCATCGCCGCCAGCGCGGGCTCATGAAAAAAGCCCGCCAGCGCCGGCGCCAGCACCCAAGCTAGCGCCGTCTCCAGCAGCGAGGTCGCCAGCGTCACCCAAAAACACAGGTTGGCGCCTGCCGCCCAGTCGCGCTCCTCGAAAATCAGCGCGCTGGTCAGGCCCAGCGTGCCCAGAATTTCCAGCACCGTCACCGTGGAAACCACCAGCGCCACGGCGCCGAAGGCGCGGGGCGCCAGCAGCCGCGCCAGCACCACGATCGAGCCGAACACCAGCAGCTTGCCCATCAGGAACGAGCTCGAAGCCCAGAACAAGCCCCCCAGGATGTGCTGGTGGGAGACCGGCGCCGCCGCGCCGCCGGGCGCGGCGCGGCGGGCGCGCGTCCAGAGCGGCGATTGCCGGTGGCGCCGGTAGCGCCACCAGCCGCCGAGGTTGGCGCCGAGCGCCAGGCAGAAGAAGTAGGGCGCCTCCAGGCGCCCGAGCCGCAGCCCACACGCCCGTCCCACCGCCACCCCCGCCACCAGCGCGTAGCCCGCCGCCTGCGCCCAGGCCAAGCCCAGCAGCGCCCCGCCCACCCGGTAGGGCGCCACCAGCAGCGCCATCCCGGTCAGCCCCGCCACCCCCAGCCAGAGCGCCGAGATCGGTCGCAGGGTCTGGTGGCAGAGCACCTGCAGGCCGCGTCCCAGCCCCAGCCGCCGCCACTGGCCGCGCAGGCCGGCGAGCGCGTGCCAGCGCCCCACCGCCATGCGCTGGCGGCGCTCCCATTCGTCGGCGGCGCTGGCCGCGGCTTCCTCGAAGGAGCGCGCTTCCGGCACCGCCACCACGCGCTCGCCGCGCAGCAACACCTGCAGCAGCACGTGGAGGTCGTCGCAGATCGCCCCCCCCGGCAGCGGCGTCCAGCCGGCGCGGCGCAGCGCCAGGGCTTCCCCGTATGCCGAAACCGCCGACCCCGCCCGCGTCTCGCGCGCCGCCAGCCAGGCTTCGTAGCGCCAATAGACGCTCTCGCCGCCGCCCACGCCCGCATCCGCCGCCACCGTCTTGCGACCCACGGCCGCGCCCACCCGCGCGTCGGCGAAGGGCGCGGCGAGCTGACGCAGCGCCTGCGGCGAGAAGCGGTTGTTGGCGTCGGTCAGCACCACCACTTCCCCCTCCGCCACCCGGACCGCGCGGTTGATGGCCGCCGCCTTGCCCAGCCGCTGGGGCGCACTCAGCAGCCGCAGGCGGGCGCGGCCGCCGCCCGCCGCCGCCAGCCGCCGCACCTGCTCGGCGGTGCCGTCCTGCGACCCGTCTTCGCTGATCACGATCTCGAAGCGCTCCGGGGGATAGTCCTGCTCCCATAGGTTGCCGATGCGCGCGGCGATCTGGTCGGCCTCGTTGTAGGCCGCAACGATCACCGTCAGTCGGGGCCAGTCCGCCGCCGCGGCGTCGAGCGGCCGCCGCCGCGGGTGGAACGGCCGCCAGCGCGCCACCAGCGCGATCACCGCCGGGTAGCCCAGCCAGAGGCCGGCCAGCAGCAGCAGGCTGAGCAGAAACAGCGCCGCGTCCAACCGCCCGGCGAGCAGCGCGACGCTCATGCCGCGGCCTCGCCCGCCGCCTGCCAGAGCCGCGCCAATTGTCCGACGTTGGCGGTCAGCTCAAACTCCGCGCGCACCCGCTGCTGCGCCGCCGCCCCCAGCCGCCGCCGTTCGCCCGCATCCGCCAGCCCCAGCACCGCCTGCGCCAGCGCTTCCGCATCCCCCGGCGGCACCAGCAGCCCGTCACAGCCGTCGCGGATCAGTTCGGGAATCCCGGACAGCCGGCTGGCCACCACCGGCAAGCCCGCCGCCATCGCCTCCATCAGCGCCACCGGAATGCCCTCCATTTGCCCCGAGGGAGCGACGATGCTGGGCAGCACGAACACATCCGCCTGCGCCAGCGCCGCCGCCACCTCGCTCTCGGTGACCGCGCCGGCCAGCTCCACCTGCGCGTGCAGGCCGAGCGCCGCGATCTGGCGGCGCAGCGCCGGCGCCAACCCACCGCCGCCCAGGATGCGGCAGTGCAGCCGCACGCCGCGGTCGCGCAACTGCGCGCACGCTTGCACCAGCACGCGATGGCCTTTGTACGCCTGCAGCGAGCCCACGCTCAGCAGCCGCAGGCCGGCCGCCGCCGTTTCCCGCTCCGGCCGCCGCGCCCCGGCCGCGCCCAGCACGTCGCACTCCACCCCGCAGTGCACCACCGCGATCGGGGTGCGCGCCCCCCCCCCGCGCCGCCTCCAGAATCGCCTGATTGAAACGGCTGATGGCCACCACCTGGCTGGCGGCGGCGATCTTGCGCCCCAGCATGGCGCGATGCAGAAACAGGTCGTGGGCGTGGGCGGTGAAGCTATAGGGGATGGCGGTGAGCCGGTGGGCGAGGTAGGCCACCAGCGCCGGGTGGGTGGCATAGTGGGCGTGGATCTGTTGCACGCCGTCACGCTGCATGCGCTCGGCGATGGCGGCGGCTTTGGGCCAGTAGGCCGCCGCTCCCAGCCATAGGTTGGCATCGCCGCGGTTGTGCCATAGCGCCGCCCCCAGCGCCGCCAGGTAGGCCCCGGGGCGCCGGCGCAGCCAGCGCGCCTGGCTGCGCGGCGCGGCCCAGCCGGCATGCCAGACCCGCGCCTGCAGCGCCTGGGTGCGCGCATGCCGCAGGCCGCGCACCCGGCGCAGCGGATAGATGTGGACCTGGTGACCCTGCCGCTCCAGTTCCCACATCTCCCGTAAGATGAAGGTCTCGCTCAGCAGCGGGTAGCGAGACACGACGTAGCCCAAGGTCATAGCGATGGCGCACCACCCGGCTGCCGATTCTGATGCCGCCCCGGATTGCCACGGCCAAAGGAGCCGGGCGAGCGTTAGTAGCAATCCCTCCCGGCGGTACTAAAACGGGGGCGCGGCCTCGCCGCCGGCGGCCGCCCCGGTCGGAAGCCCCCAGGCGGCGAGCACCGTCGCCGCAATGACGTCCCAGTTGTGCCCCGTCGCCGCCCGCAACGCCGCGCAGCGCCCCATGGCGGCGCGTTCCTCGGCGTCGCCTAGCAGCCGCGCCAGCGCCTGCGCCAGCGCCCCCGGATCATCGGGCGGGATCACCAGCCCGTTGCCGGCGATCAGCTCCGGCAGCGCGCCCACGGCGGTGACGATCAGCGGGCGGCCGAAGGTCAGCGCCAGATGCGCCACACCGCTCTGCGACGCGGCGCGGTAGGGCAGCACCACCACATCGGCGCGGCGAAAGTACCAGGCGATCTCGGCCACCGGCACGTAGCGCCGGTCCCAGCGCACCCAGGCGGCGATCCCCAGCCGCCGCGCCTGCGCTTCCCACGCCGCCGGCCGCACCCCCGCCATGGGCATGCCCGCGATCAGCGCGATCGGCCGCTCCCCCGGCGCCAGCGCCGCCAGCGCCTCCAGCAGTACGCCCACGCCCTTGTACGCGCTCAGGCTGCCGAACAGCAACACCACGGGCTGGCCGGCGGGCAGCTGCCAGCGGCGGTCCAGGCCGGGATCGGGGCCGGCTTGGGCGGCAATCCAGGTCTGGTTGCCGTGCGGGATCGCCACCGCCGGACGGCCGGTGACGCGTGCGAACTCGGCCTGCAGCGTCCGCCCATGGACGAACACGGTGGCGAAGCTGGCCGCCATGCGCGCCCGCCATGCCGCCGGACGCAGCAGGCGGTCGCGGCGGTGGCGCTCAAACGGCGCCACGTTGTGCCAGATGTCGCTCAGCCGCCAGGGCCCGCGCGCCAGCCGCCGCACGAACCAGCCGTCGCAGCGATGCTCGAGATCGGTGAACAGGATGACCTCGGGACCCTCGCGCCGCGCGATGCGCTGCACGTCGCGCCAGGCGCGGAGGTAGAGCCACCCGCGCCAGGCGCGCACCAGCCGCCGCGGCAGGCCGCGCGGCCGGCGGTGCGGATTCCAGGTGCGCAGCTCCGGCAGCAGCCGCGCCGGCGAGGCGGGCGTGACCGCGCACTCCGGATCCGGGCCGGTGAGCAGGCTGACCGCCGCGCCCTGCCGCGCCAGCGCCTGCGCCA
>DAIDIF010000039.1 GCA_027451805.1 Acidobacteriota bacterium | reverse complement strand
CAGCTCGGCGGTGGCGACGGCGTCGCCCTTGAGGGTGCAGAAGACGACCAACGACTGGCCCTTGATCTCGTCCGGGCGGCCGACAGCGGCGGCTTCGGCGACCTGGGGATGGCGGACGAGGGCGGATTCGACCTCCATGGTGCTGAGGCGATGGCCGCTGATGTTGATGACGTCGTCGACGCGGCCGAGCACCCAGTAGTAGCCATCGGCGTCGCGATGGGCGGCGTCGCCGGTGAAGTAGGAGCCGGGGTAGCGCGACCAGTAGTTTTCCTGGTAGCGCTCGGGATCGCCGTAGAGGCCGCGCAGCATCGAGGGCCAGGGTTGGCGCAACACCAGGTAGCCCTGCTGGCCATCGGGGACGGGCTCGCCCTTGGCGTCGACGATCTCGGCCACAATGCCGGGCAGCGGCAGGGTGGCCGAGCCGGGTTTGGCGGCGACCGCGCCGGGCACGGGCGAGAGCAGGATGGCGCCGGTTTCGGTCTGCCACCAAGTGTCGACGATGGGGCAGCGCTCGCCGCCGATGACGCGGTGATACCAGCGCCAGGCGGAGGGATTGATGGGCTCGCCGACCGAGCCCAGCAGGCGCAGGCTGGAAAGATCGTGGCCGGCGGGATAGGCTTCGCCCTGGCGGATGAAGCTGCGGATGGCGGTGGGCGAGGTGTAGAAGAGGTTGACGCGGTACTTGGCGATGAGCTCCCAGAAACGGTCGGGGCGGGGCCAATCGGGCGCGCCTTCGTACATCAGCGTGGTGGCGCCGGCGGCGAGCGGGCCGTAGATGATGTAGCTGTGGCCGGTGACCCAGCCGATGTCGGCGGTGCACCAGTAGACGTCTTCGTCGCGCAGGTCGAAGACCCACTCCATGGTGGCCAGCACCTGGGTGAGGTAGCCGGCAGTAGAGTGGACGACGCCCTTGGGCTTGCCGGTGGTGCCGCTGGTGTAGAGGACGAAGAGCGAATGCTCGCTGGGCAGATGCGCGGCGGGGCAGTCGGCCTGGGCGCTGGCGACGAGTTCGGTCCATTCCAGGTCGCGGCCGGCGCGCATGGCGATGGGGCCGTTCGTATGCCGGTAGACGATGGCATGGCGGACGCCAGGGCAATGCTCGAGGGCTTCGTCGACGTTCTTTTTGAGCGGTACTTCGCGCCCGCGGCGGCGGCCGTAATCGGCAGTGAGGACGAGCTGCGCGCCGAGGTCGTCGATGCGGGTGCGCAGCGCCTCGCTGGAGAAGCCGGCGAAGACGACGGAGTGGGTGACGCCGATGCGGGCGCAGGCGAGCATCGCCACCGCCGCCTCGGGGATCATGGGCAGATAGATGATGGCGCGGTCGCCGGCGCGGTAGCCGAGGGCGAGCAGGGCGTTGGCCAACTGGCCGACGCGGCGATGGAGTTCGAGGTAGGTGAGCGTGCGCTGCTCGAAGTTCTCGCCTTCCCAGACGATGGCGGCCTTGTTGCGGCGCCATCCGGTGAGATGGCGATCGAGACAGTTGTAGCTGGCGTTGGTCTCGCCGCCAAGAAACCACTGCGCGAAGGGGGGCTGCCAGTCGAGCGTTTGGGTGAAGGGCTTGAACCAGTGCAGGCTGGCGCGGGCGCGGGCGGCCCAGAAAGCCGCCGGATCGGCAAGCGCAATCTGCCTCAGCTCGTCGTAGGCGGCGCGGCTGCCGATGGCGGCGTGGGCGGCAAAGGGCTTCGGCGGGGGAAACACGTCGCTGGGCGCGGAGGACATGGCAGCATCATAGCGCCGGAAGAGGAGTGTGGCGGGCAGCGGCCGTAGTGCCAGGGGTGCGCAGGGGGGGAGGGGGTTATTTGTTGAAATCGGCGGTATCATGCTGATTCGATTGAGGTGTGGCTGGTAAACGCCGTAGTGCACCTTGCTCTTCTGTCTTTCCGGTCACACTTCGAGCCGGCGCCGAAGCGGGCGGGCGCTCGTCCGCCGACGAACATCGGATGGGGGATCGGGCGAAGCAGTTGTCTAGGCACCCAATTGGGGGTGGGGTCAGCGAGGCTTGGAGGACAAGCCCCTGACGAGGACCACGTCGCTGTTTTGCGAGCCGCGGCTGACGGCGAGGCGGCCGTCTTTGGCGAAGGCGAAGGCGGCGATGTTCATGTTGGTGAAGTGGGTGACCGCGTAGGGTTGGCCGCCCGCGATGGGGTAGGCCCAAATGTTGTCGAGGCTGCCGGTGCGCTTGAGATAGGCGATGGCGCGGCCGCCGGCGGTCCAGCCGTAGGGCT
>DAIDIF010000038.1 GCA_027451805.1 Acidobacteriota bacterium | reverse complement strand
GTTGCCGGTGAGGTTGGCGATGGTGAACCCGTAGTAGCCCACGGTCTCCGCCGACGGGTACTCGATGGTGAACTGGCCGACCGAAATCGGCGAGGCGGCAAGCGCCGCCGGCGCGGCCAGCGCCAGCAGGAAGATCAGGATTCGGCAGGGTCGCATGAGGGTCTCCGCGCTCGTGGTGCAGCCTAGTGGCCAACCCGGCAGCATGGCAATGGACGGCGGCTGAATTCTTGCCGCCGGTCGCCGTGCGGTCGGTGACCCCGCCTGACGGGCGTGTGACCAGGAAATGACCGGCGCTAAGTCTCGCCGGCGTGGTCAGTTGCGCCGCGCCTCGCCCTTGCCGCCGCCGCGGTGTAGACTGGCGGGTATATAAACCGCAGGGGCTGACTGTTATGTCTGGACCGGAATCTGAACCGCGCCGCTGGCGCTTCGGCGCCTTCGAGTTCGACCTCGCGGGTAGTCAACTGCTCGAAGACTGCAAGCCGGTGCGCATCGCCACGCAGCCGCTGCGCCTGCTGGGCATGCTGGTGCAGCGCGCCGGCGCCCTGGTCACCCGGCCGGAGCTGCAGCAGGCGCTGTGGCCGGAGGCCGGCGCCGGCTTTGAGGCCAGCCTCAATAGCGCCATGCGCCGGCTGCGCCAGGCGCTCGGCGACGACAACGCCCAACCCCGCTTCATCCTCACCGTGCCCGGTCAGGGCTACCGCTTCATCGCGCCGCTGGAGGCGGTGCCGGCGCCGCCCGCGTCCCGGGCGCGCGCCACCGTGCCCTGGCCGTTGTGGGTCGCCGCCGGTGTGGCGGCCATCTTCCTCTCCGGCTGGCTGTTTCGTCCGGTGCCGTCTCCGCGCGTGCGCTACATCCGCCAACTCACCCAGGGCGGCGGCTTGGACTTCTTTGTCCGGCCGGCGACGGATGGCCGGCGGATCTATTACCTGAAGCGCGCCGGCGGCCATTGGGCGCTGATGGCCGTCGGCGCCCAGGCGCCGCCGGAGCCCCCGCGGGCGTTGCCGTTCGCCAATGCCCGCCTGCTCGACGTCTCCCGCGACGGGAGGGCATGGTTGCTGGGCAAATTTCGGGTGCGCGGCGAACCCATGACGCTCTGGCGCGCCGTACCCGGCGGCCAGCCGGTCCGCCTGGGCAGCCTGGTGGCGGATGAGGCGCTCTGGGATCCCGATGGCCGCCACTTCCTCTTCGCCGCCAACCAGGCGCTGTGGCGCGCGCGCGCCGACGGCAGCCATGCCGTGCGCCTCTGGACCTTGCCCGGCCGCGCCAGTTGGCTGGCCTGGTCGCCCGGCGCCCACCGGCTGAGGTTTACCACCGCCGGCGCCGCCGGGTATGAAGAGATGGAGTGGCGCCCGGGCGCCGGCCCGCCGCGGGTACTGCCGTTTCCGCTGCCACGCTGCTGCGGCCAGTGGACCAGCGACGGCCGCTACTTTCTTTTCTCCGCGCTGAGCGGCAAGACCTGGAACTTATGGGCGCAGCGCCGCGCGGACTGGCGCCTTTGGCGTGCGCCGCAGCCGGTACAACTCACCTTCGGGCCGCAGTCGTATTGGGGCGCCTTCACCCTGCACGCCGCCGATGAAGTGGTGGTGTATCAGGTCGAGCGACGCGAGGAGATGCAGCGGCTCGACCCGCGCTCGCGCCTCATGCAGGTCCAACTCGGCGGCCGCAACGCCATGCAGGAACAGATCTCGCCCGACGGCCGCCATGTCGCCTACCTCGCCATGCCCGACCAGACGATTTGGGCCGGTGATACCGGCGCCGGCGGCACGCTCAGCCACCTGCGGCGGATCAGCCCGCCCGGCGTCACCGCCGCCTTCCCGCGCTGGTCGCCCGACAGCCGCGCCGTGGCCTATTTCAGCCAGGCTCCCGGCCAACCCAACAGGATTAGCATCGCCACCCTCAGCTCCGCGCCGCCGCGCTTGCTCCTGCCGCCAGCCGAGCCGCCGACCACCGAGTTCGCCACGCCGGACTGGTCGCCGCACGGTCATCGCCTGGTGGTGGCGATCTCCCGCCATGGCGCCGGCGGCAAGGAGCGGGACGCGATCGCCATCCTCGACCTGGCCACCGAGCGCCTGGAGATCATAGCCGGCTCCGCCGGCCTCGCCGCCCCGCGCTGGTCGCCCGATGGCCGCTGGCTCGCCGCCTTCTCCGCGGATCAGCACCGCCTTGAGGTCTACAGCTTCGCCCGCCGCCGCTGGCGGACGCTCGCCCAAGGCAACGCCTTCAGCATTCCCGACTGGTCGCGCGACAGCCGCTATCTCTACTACCAGGACCTGCTCTCCCCCGGCCAGGCGCTCTATCGCGCCTCGGCTGCGGACTGGCGCCCTGAGCTCGTGGCCGACTTCTCCGCCCAGCTCGCGAGCGGCATTCACCGCTGCGGTTTGATGACGGTCGCGCCCGATGGTGCGCCGCTCGTCTCCTTCAATCGCGGCACCGCCGACCTCTGCCTCGCCCGCCTCGATCTGCCCTAGCGCAACCCGTACCCGGCGCCCATCGGGCGGCCCCGGCGCGGGCATAATGGAGGCGTGCGGATGGACAAATGGCTGTGGGCGGCGCGCTTCTTCAAGACGCGCAGCCTGGCGGCGTGCGCCTGCGACCTCGGCCGCATCGAGTGCAACGGCCAGGCCGCCAAGCCGGCGCGCGAGCTCAAGCCCGGCGACCGCCTGCGCGTCACCAACGACAGCGGCGTGTTCGAGATCGAGGTCGCGGCGCTGAGCGAGGTGCGCGGCCCCGCGGCAGCGGCTCAGGCCCTGTATCGCGAATCGGAGGCGAGCCGCGCCGCGCGCCAGCTCGCCGCCGAGCAACGCAAGGCGCTGCACGCCTGGGACCCACCCCCCGGCCGCCCCACCAAGCGCGACCGCCGCCGCCTGCAGTCGTTCCGCGGCCGCGGCTGAGCGGACCCCCAGGGATGCGGCCGGGTCGCCTGGGCTCCGGATGCGATCGGTGCTCGCCGGCAGGCTACAATATGGGCTCGTAGCACCTAGCGGAGGGTCCATGTCCCTGTCCCCGGCGAAGTCCTTGGCTGCCTGTCTGTTGGCGGCGGCGATGCCCGCGGCGCTGGCCGCCCAGCACTATCCCGCCGAAGGCAAAACCGGCGCTGTCTCCACCGCCGAAATCCACGCCACCCAGACCGGCATCGCCATCATGAAAGAGGGCGGCAATGCCGTGGACGCCGGCGTCGCCATCGGCTTCACGCTGGCGGTGACCCATCCCTTCGCCGGCAACATCGGCGGCGGCGGCTTCATGCTCATCCGCCAGGCGGACGGCCACAGCTACTTCGTGGATTTCCGCGAGGAGGCGCCGGGCAAGGCCAGCAAGAACATGTACCTCGACGCCCAGGGCAACATCGTCAAGGGCCGCAGCCTGGTGGGCATGCTCGCCTCCGGCATTCCCGGCACCGTCGCCGGGCTGGTGTCGGCGCAGAAACGGCTGGGCAAGCTCACGCTGGCGCAGGACATGGCGCCGGCGATCCGGCTGGCGCGCGACGGCTTCCATCTCGACTACCCCGAGGCCACCAGCCTGCGCCGCGCCCGAAATCTGCGGCTGTTCCCCACCAGCTACCGCATCTTCCAGCGCGACGGCAACTACTACAAGCCCGGCGACCTGTTCCGCCAGCCGGAGCTGGCGCACACGCTGGAAATGATCGCCCAGGGCGGCGCCGCGGCCTTTTACACCGGCCCCATGGCGCGCCAGTTCGCGGCCTTCGAAAAAGCCCACGGCGGCCTGATCACCATGGCCGATCTGGCGCATTACCGCGCCGTCTGGCGCAAGCCGCTGACCGTGGACTACCACGGCTACCACGTGATCACCTCGCCGCCGCCCTCCTCCGGCGGCGTGGCGATCGTCGAGATGCTGAACATGCTCAACTACTCGCATTTCGTCCAGGACGGGATGGACTCCGCCGCCGCCCTGCACGACGAAATCGAGGCCCAGCGCCGCGCCATGGCCGACCGCGCCGTCTACCTGGGCGATCCCGACTTCGAGAAAATGCCGCTGGCGACGCTGCTCAGCCCCGCCTACGCCAAGCAGCGCTGGGCGAGCGTGAAGCGCGACGAAGCCAGCCTCAGCTCCAGCGTCGGCGCCGGCCCCATCCCCGGCTTCGAGTCCAACGAAACCACGCACTATTCCGTCGTGGACGGCGCCGGCGACGCGGTCAGCGTCACCTACACGCTCAACTTCGGCTATGGCTCCGGGGTCACGGTGAGCAAGCTCGGCTTCCTGCTTAACGACGAGATGGACGACTTCACCTCCAAGCCCGGCGCCCCCAACGGCTTCCATCTCATCCAGGGCAAGGTCAACGACATTCAGCCCTACAAGCGCCCGCTCTCCTCCATGGTGCCGACCATGGTGACCAAGAACGGCAAGCTCTTCCTGGTGCTGGGCTCGCCCGGCGGCCCGCGCATCATCACCAGCGTCTTCGAGGTGATGACCGACGTGCTCGATTTCGGGCTCAACATCCAGCAGGCGGTGGACGCGCCGCGCTTCCACCAGCAATGGATGCCGCAGACGGTCTACTTCGAGGGCCCCGATCGCTTCTCGCCCGACACGCTGCGGCTGCTGAAGCAGTGGGGGTATCCCATCAAGGTGCAGGGCACCTGGTGCGACGTGGAGGCGGTGGAGATCGACCCCAAGACCGGCATGCGCATGGCCGCCACCGACCCGCGCGCCGACGGCGTGGCGCTGGCCTACTGACGCTATGCGGCGCTTCGTCTCCACGCATCTGTTCCGCCGCCAGCGGCTCGGCCCGGCGCAGTTGGACCGGCTGCAGGCGGCCGGGCTGGAGGGCGTCGAGTTGTTCTGCGCCCGGCCCAGCTTCGACTACCACGACCGCGGCCAGATGGCCGATCTCGGCGCCTGGTTCGCGCAGAATCGCCTGACGGTGCACTCCCTCCATAGCCCCATCTACGCCGACGAGCGCGAAGGCCGCAGCGGCGAGCCGCCGTTGAACCTCGCCGATGCCGATCCGCGGCAGCGTATCTTCGCCCTGGACGAGATCCAGCGCGCGCTCGAGTTCAGCGAGCGCGTGCCCTTCCGCTTCCTGGTGCAGCATCTCGGCCCCTCGCGCCTGGAGTTCGATCTGGCGCGCTGGGACCGCGCCCTCACCAGTTTGGAGCGCATTCGCCTGCTGGCGAAGCAAGCCGGCGTCGCCGTGCTGGTGGAGAACATCCCCAACGGCCTGAGCACCCCGGAAAAACTGATCGAGTTCCTCGCCGCCAACCACCTCGACGACGTCGGCGTCTGCTTCGACGCCGGCCACGCCCACATCCGCGCCGAGCTGTTCGGCGGCGGCGGCGTGGCGGCGAGCTGGGACACGCTGCGCCTGCGCGTGCGCTCCACCCACCTGCACGACAACGGCGGCAGCAGCGACGAACATCTCTGGCCCGGCGAGGGCTCGGTCCCCTGGAACGAGCTGGCGCCGCGGCTGCGCGCCGCCGGCCCCGACCTGCCCTGGCTGCTCGAAGTCGGCGATCACGGCGAGGCCGGCGATCTCGCTGGCCGCATCCAGCGGACCTTCGATCTGCTCGAGCGCGCGGCCAACTCGGCGGAGGCGGCGTGAAGCGCCGTCCCTGACCGCGACACGGAACTCATGGACTCGACCCTGCCCATCGTTGAGATTCGCGCCATCGGCGAGCACGCCGGCCGGCGCGTGCGCCTGCGCGGCTGGCTCTACAACCTGCGCGAAAGCGGCAAGCTCCTGTTTCCCATCCTGCGCGACGGCACCGGCTGGATTCAGGGCGTCGCCTTCAAGAAGAACCTCGCGCCCGAAGCCTTCGAGGCGCTGCGCGGCCTGGGCCAGGAGTCCTCGCTCGAGGTCGAGGGCGAAGTCCGCGCCGACGCGCGCGCCCCGGGCGGGTTCGAGCTCGACATCCAGGGCCTGCACGTGCTGCAGGCGGTCACCCCCGAGCGCCCCTACCCCATCACCCCCAAGGAGCACGGCATCGAGTTCCTGCTCGAGCATCGCCATCTCTGGCTGCGCAGCCAGCGCCAGGTGGCGATCCTGAAGGTGCGGCATGGCATCATCCAGGCGATCCGCGACTTCTTCGACCAGGACGGCTTCGTGCTCGGCGACGCCCCCATCCTCACCCCCGCCTCCTGCGAGGGCACCAGCAACCTGTTCGAGGTGGACTACTTCGACGAGAAGGCCTATCTCACCCAGTCCGGCCAGCTCTACGCGGAGGCGGTGGCGATGGCGGTGGGCAAGACCTACACCTTCGGTCCCACCTTCCGCGCCGAGAAGAGCAAGACCCGCCGTCATCTCACCGAGTTCTGGATGGTCGAGCCCGAGGTCGCCTTCGCCACGCTCGACGATGTGATGTCGCTGGCCGAGCGCCTGGTCGCTTTCGTGGTGGCGCGGGTGCTGGAGCGCCGCCGCCCGGAGCTGGCGCTGCTGGAGCGTGACGTCAGCAAGCTCGAGGCCATCCAGTTGCCCTTCCCCCGTGTCAGCTACGACGAGGCGGTGACGCGCGTCAACCAGGCCGGCGGCGCCATGGAATACGGCACCGACCTCGGCGGCGGCGACGAGACCCTGCTCTCGCAGCAGTTCGACCGCCCGGTCCTGGTGCATCGCTACCCCACCGCGGTGAAGGCGTTCTACATGCAGCCCGATCCGGAAAACCCCAACCTGGCGCTGTGCGTCGACATGCTCGCGCCCGAGGGCTACGGCGAGATCATCGGCGGCAGCCAGCGCATCCACGACCTGGAGTTGCTCCAGCGCCGCATCGCCGAGCACCAGTTGCCCACCGAGCCGATCGAGTGGTACCTCGACCTGCGCCGCTTCGGCACCGTCCCCCACGGCGGCTTCGGCATGGGGGTCGAGCGCGTGGTGAGCTGGATCTGCGGCCTCGAACACGTGCGCGAGGCCATCCCGTTCCCGCGCACCATCTATCGCATCCAACCCTGATCGGTGGCGCTATGGCCAGGAAAATCCGCATCATCGGCGTTCCCCTCGACCTCGGCCAGGACCGCCGCGGTGTGGACATGGGCCCCTCGGCGGTGCGCGTCGCCGGCCTGCTGCCGCGCCTCGAGGCCCTGGGCTATGAGACCAAGGACGGCGGCAACGTCGAGGCCGCGCTCGCCGAGCAGCGCACCGTCGGCGATCCCCACGCCAAGTACCTGAAGGAGATCGCCCGCTCTTGCCAGAAGCAGGCGGATTGGGTGAAGAAGACACTGGAGGACGGCGCGCTGCCGCTGGTGCTCGGCGGCGACCACTCGATCGCCATCGGCACCGTCAGCGGCGTCAGCGCCTGGTGCCGCGAGCGCGGCAAGAGCGCCGGCCTGATCTGGCTCGACGCCCACGGCGACTTCAACACCCCCGCCACCAGCCCCAGCGGCAACATCCACGGCATGCCGCTGGCCTGCCTGCTCGGCCTCGGCCCCAGGGAACTGACCGAGATCGGCGGCTTCGCGCCCAAGGTCGCTGCCGCCAACACCGTGCTGGTCGGCGTGCATTCGCTGGATCGCGAGGAGAAGCGCCTGCTGCGCGAGGCCGGCGTCAAGGTCTTCACCATGCGCGACATCGACGAACGCGGCATGCGCTCCGTGGTCGAGGAGGCGATCGCCGTCGCCAGCAACGGCACCGAGGGGATCTGCGTCTCGCTCGACATGGATTTCATCGACGCCACCCACGCCCCCGGCGTCGGCACCCCGGTCCGCGGCGGCGCCACCTACCGCGAGGCCCACCTCGCGCTCGAGCTCATCGCCGACAGCGGCAACCTGCTCTCGCTCGAGGTGGTCGAGGTCAACCCGGTGCTGGACGAACGCAACCGCACCGCCGAGCTCGCCGTCGAGCTCATCCTCAGCGCCCTGGGGCAGAAGATCTTCTAGCCGAAAGCCACGCGGCGATTGTAGCCACCAGCGGCGGTATACTGTGGCTACAATGGCAACCGCGGCAAAGCGTCTCAAGGCGCCGGAGCAGGTCGGCATCCGCGAGCTCAAGAACCACCTCAGCCAGCATCTGCGCCACGTGCGCCGCGGCCGCGAGTTGATCATCACCGACCGCGGCAAAGTCGTCGCCAAGCTGGTGCCGGCCGCAGGCCCGCCGCAGTGGGTCCTGGACATGATCGCCAGTGGCAAGGCCACTTGGGACGGCGGCAAGCCGGGCTTCGCACGCGCGGTGCGGCCAAGGGGCAAGGGTCCGTCAGCCGCGGAGATCGTGATCCAGCAGCGGGGATGATTCTCTACCTCGACACCAGTGCACTGATCAAACTCTACGTGCTGGAGGACGGAAGCGTCTTCATGCGAGCGCGGGTGCTTGAGGCCGAGGCCGTGTTAACAGCAGTTGTCGCCTATCCCGAGGCCCGTGCGGCATTGGCGGCCATGCGCCGCGGCAACCGGCTCCCCGGGGCGACGTATCGGCAGGCAAGAGCTGAGCTGGACGCGGAGTGGCCGAAGCTGACCAAAATCGGAATTACGCCGGCCCTTTCCCGTGAGGCCGGGGACTTCGCGGAGCGTTTCGAGCTGCGCGGATTCGACGCTGTGCATCTGGCGTGCTACGCCGAAGCGTCACGCAGCGGCGGCGCCGCGATAGCGTTCCTGTCCTTCGACGCCCGTCTGAGCCGGGCGGCCAAGCTCTGGCGGGCAAGCCGCTAGCCGCGCCAGGCGCCGAGCAGGCGGCGGACCAGCACCAGCTGGCCGATGTGGTAGGCGTTGTGGTCGGCGAGCAGCAGCGCCTCGCGCAGCAGCGTCTTGTCGGGCGCATGCGCCAGCGGCGCCAGCAGATCCTGCTGGACGTCGGAGACCAAGCCCAGGAAGGCATCGAAGTCGGCGAGCAGGTCGGCGCGGCTGCGCCGCCAGGCGGCGGACGAGGGCGGCTTGGCGGTCAGCGGCCAATAGCCCTCCGGCCAGGCCGGGGACTCGTGCGCCGGGTTGCGCACGAACTCGAGGATGTCCCAATTCGCCAGGCGCATGTGCTCCACCTGCTGCCAGGCGGTGTAGGGCGCGCGCGGCGGCTTGCGGCCGGCGTCGGCGAAGCTCAGCCCGCGCAGGGATTGCTCCAGCGTGAGGTGGGCGTGGCCGCCGCGCAGCAGGTCGAGGACGTGGGCTCTCAGATCAGGCGTTGGCGGCACGGTGGTCCTCCCTTAGCTTGCGTTTGTCGATTTTGCCGGTCGAGGTGCGCGGCAGCGCCTCGAGCACGCGATACTCGTCCGGACACTGCCAGGCGGGGAACTGCGCCTCGAGATGCCGCCGCCAGGCGGCCGCATCCGCCGCCGCGCCCGCCCGCGGCACCACCAGCGCCAGCGGGCGCTCCTGCCACCTGGGATCGGGCATCGCGATCACCGCGGCCTCGGCGACATCCGGGTGCGAGGCGAGCGCGTTCTCGAGCGCCACCGAGGAGATCCACTCGCCGCCGCTGCGGATCAGGTCCTTGGCGCGGTCGACGATGCGCATCAGCCCGCCGGCGTCGAACTCGACGATGTCGCCGGTGCGCAACCAGCCGTCGGCGGTGAAGCTGTCGGCGCTCGCACCGCCGACGTAGCGGGTCGCCACCCAGGGCCCGCGTACTTCGAGCTCGCCGCTGGCCGCCGTGCGCCCCTCGACGAAGGGCAGCAGCCGCCCCTGGCGCGCGCGCCGCTCGGCGAAGTCCGGCGCACCGTCGGGCGCGAGCAGCGGGTTGATCGCGCCCACCGGCGTCATCTCGGTCATGCCCCAGCCCATGTTGACCACGATCCCGTGCCGGTCGAAGCGGCGGAACAACGCCGCCGGCGCCGGCGCGCCGCCCAGATTCACCCGCAGCTCCGGATGCAGCGGCCAGCGCCCGGGGTGCCGTTCGAGCGCGTCGAGCACGCCCTGCCAGATCACCGGCACGCCGGCGGAGCGGGTGACTTGTTCGGTCGCGAGCAGATCCAGCACCGCTTCGGCGTCGAAGCGCTCGCCCGCGAACACCTGGCGCGCGCCCAGCAGCGTGGCCGCGTGCGGCCAGCCCCAGGCGTTGGCGTGGAACATCGGCACCAGCGGGAGCACGCAGTCGCACTGGCGGAAGTCGTTGGCGTCGGGCAGGGAGATGGCGAGCGCATGCAGCGCCAGCGCGCGATGCGAGTAGATCACGCCTCTGGGCTCGCCCGTGGTGCCCGAGGTGTAGCCCAGGGCGGCGCCGTCGTTTTCGCCCACTGGCGGCAGATCGCCCTCCGGCGCCGCCGCCAGCAGCGCTGCGGTCCCGTCGGGATAGTCGAACACCCGCGCCGGCGCGCCGGTCTGCCGCCAGGCGTCCATCAGCCCGGCCTCGACGATGGCGAACCGGTCCTGCGCCTGCTGCAGGATCGCCGCCCACTGCCGCGGATGCAGGCGCAGGTTGAGCGAATGCGCCACCCCGCCCGCCAGCGCCACGCCGAACCAGGCCTCGAGGTGCGCGATCCGGTTCCACAGCGCCAGCGCCACGCGCTCGCCCGGCCGGAGTCCGGCGGCCAGCAGCGCCCGCGCCAGCGCGCGCGAGCGCCGCCCCAGCTCGCGGTAGTTCGAGCGGCGGCCGCGCTCGACCAGCTCGACCTCAGGGAACCAGCGCTCGGCGCGCTCCAGCATGGCGGCCAGCGTCAGCATCGGCTCACACCGCGATCTGCCGGCTGCGCAGTTCGCGCAGCCGGTCGCGCAGCCGCGCCGCGCGCTCGAACTCGAACAGCTTGGCAGCGGAGCGCATCTCCGCCTCCAGCTGCTTGAGGTGCGCCGCCAGCACCTCTTCCGAGGCGAACTCGTCCAGCGCCTCGTCCAGCGGCGGGGTGGCGTAGTCGCCCTCGGCCACGCCCACCAGCGTCATGTCCAGCGGGCGCAGCACGCTCTGCGGGGTGATGTGGTGCTCGCGGTTGTAGGCCTCCTGCCGCGCGCGGCGGCGTTCGGTCTCGCCGATCGCCTGCTGCATCGAGCCGGTCATGGTGTCGGCGTAGAGCAGCGCCCGCCCGTTCAGGTGCCGCGCCGCCCGCCCCATGGTCTGGATGAGCGAGCCGGCGGAGCGGAGAAAGCCCTCCTTGTCGGCGTCGAGAATCGCCACCAGCGAGACCTCGGGCAGATCCAGGCCTTCGCGCAGCAGGTTGATCCCGATCAGCACGTCGAACTCGCCCCGCCGCAGGTCGCGCAGGATCTTCACCCGCTCCAGCGTCTCCACCTCGCTGTGCAGGTAGCGGCACTTCACCCCCACCTCGCCGTAGTACTCGGCCAGATCTTCGGCCATGCGCTTGGTCAGCGTGGTGACCAGCACGCGCTCGCGCTGGGCGGCGCGGGCGCGGATCTCGGCCAGCAGATCGTCCACCTGCCCCCGGCTGGGCCGCACCTCCACCGCCGGATCGAGCAGCCCGGTGGGCCGGATCACCTGTTCGATCACCTGCCCGTTCGTCTGCTCGCGCTCGTACGGCCCGGGCGTGGCGGAGACGTAGACGATCTGCCCCACGCGCTGGTTGAACTCGTCGAACTGCAACGGCCGGTTGTCGAGCGCGCTCGGCAGCCGGAAGCCGAACTCCACCAGCGTGCGCTTGCGCGCCTGGTCGCCGTTGAACATCCCGCGCAGCTGCGGCACCGTCTGGTGGCTCTCGTCCAGGAACACCAGCGCGTCGGTGGGCAAATAGTCGAGCAGCGTCGGCGGCGGCTGCCCCGGCGCGCGGCCGGTAAAGTGGCGCGAGTAGTTCTCGATGCCGTGGCAGTAGCCGATCTCGCGCATCATCTCGATGTCGAAGCGGGTGCGCTGCTCCAGCCGCTGCGCCTCCGCCACCTTGCCCAGCGACTGCAGGTGCGGCCGCCACTCGCCCAGCTCGCGCAGGATGGAGCGGATCGCCGCCTCCTTGGTCTCCGGCCGCATCACGTAGTGCGATTTGGGATAGATCGGCAGCCGCTGGTAGGTCTGCCGCGTCTCCATCGTCATCGGATCCACCTGCGACAGCCGCTCGATCTGGTTGCCGAACAGCTCGATGCGGTAGGCGTAGTCGTCGTAGGTGGGGTAGACCTCGATGATGTCGCCGCGCACGCGGAACGTCCCGCGCTGGAAGTCGACGTCGTTGCGCTGGTAGAGGATGTCCACCAGCTTGTGCAGAATCTGCTCGCGCCGGATCATCTGCCCGGCTTCGAGCAGCAGCAGCATGCCATAGTAGGCCTCGGGCGAGCCCAGGCCGTAGATGCACGACACCGAGGCCACGATGATGCAGTCGCGCCGCTCGAACAGCGAGCGCGTGGCCGAGAGCCGCAGCTTGTCCAATTCCTCGTTCACCGTGGCTTCTTTTTCGATGTACAGGTCGGCGGCGGGCACGTAGGCCTCGGGCTGGTAGTAGTCGTAGTAGGAGACGAAGTACTCGACCGCGTTCTGCGGGAAAAAGCTCTTGAACTCGTGGTAGAGCTGCGCCGCCAGCGTCTTGTTGTGCGCCAGCACCAGCGCCGGCCGCCGCAGCGCGGCGATCACCTTGGCCATGGTGTAGGTCTTGCCGCTGCCGGTCACTCCCAGCAGCACCTGCGCCGCTTCGCCCGCCCGCACCCCCGCCAGCAGCGCCGCGATCGCCCCCGGCTGGTCCCCCCGCGGCTCGTAGCCGCTCCGCAGCTCGAACTCCATGGATCAAGGGTAGCAGCCGGCGTGGCGTAGTCCGCGCTCGCGGCGGCCGGATGGAGCATGCGGCCACTACGACCAAAGCGCCACTCTCTCGGCGCGACTCACCCCCTCCATTTAGGTCATTGACTTGATGTCATGAGTGTGTTCCAATGCAGTCGTTCGGGCGGCTGTCGCGCAGTAAGCCGCCAGGAGGAGTGCACCGTGGCTACCCGTCGCCGTGATGTTCTGATTCGTGGCGGATCCGCGTTGTTGGGCGCAGCCGGACTGGCCGCGCTTCCCACCCGCGCCGCGCCGTTGCCGGCCGGCCCCGCCGCTCCCGCACATGCCGCCGCCCCGGTTCTGTTCGGACGGAACTGGCGCATCGCCTCGCGCGATGTGCGCAAGGGCGAACTGCCCACCGAGGGCGTGCGCCTGCTGATCCGCGGCGAGCTCTACGAGGCCCGCGCCGGCGGCCGCAAGCTGGGCGAGTTTTTCGCCACCGCGCACCGGCTCAGCACCCTGGGCAAGGCCGCGCCGCAGGCGCCCGGCAGCCTCGAGCTGCACACCTTCGTCTTTCCCGACGGCACCCTGGTGGGCAGCGGCGTGGCCTCCGCCGCCGCGGCGAGCGAGGGCGAATTCGCGATCATCGGCGGCACCGGCCGCTATCTGGGCGCGCGCGGATCGTACCGCGCGCAGCAGAGCCACCTCGAACTGGGCGGGACCGGCACCGCGACGTTTTCCCTACGGCTGATGTGACGACGAGGAGATGACCATGGCTTTTGAAGCGTATCTCAAGATTGATGGCATCGTAAGCGACAAGTACGCCGGTATCGCGCTGGAAAGCTTCAGTTGGGGCGTTTCCAATTCGAGCTCGCCCGCGAGCGGGCTGGAGGGCGGCGCCGCCACGTTTACCGATTTCAGCTTTGCGTCGAACGTCGGGCAACATTCGCCGCAGTTGTTTGAAAAATGCGCGACCGGCCAGCACCTCACCTCGGCCGTGCTCACCATCACCGGCGCGCCCGAGCAGATCATCATCAAGTTTTCGGACGTGCTGGTTTCCAACTACACGCTCAACGAACAGGCGCTGCAGAAGGTCAGCCCCGCCAGCCAGTTCTACTATAAGGAGCAGTCGGTCTATACCGCGGCCCCGATGGATACCGTGTCGTTGAACTTCAGCAAGATCGAGTACAACTTCGGCGGCACGATCGGCAGCGGCGGCGGGTCGCTGAAAGGCTAGCCGGCGGGCGCCGGCGCGGCGCCTGACGCCGCCGGCTCGAGAAATCCCTGTTCGGCCAGCCGGCGGATGGTCCGCAGCGCCGCTGGCGTGAGGGTTTCGGCGTCGCTGCCCAGCGCGGCGGCCAGCGCGCGGATGTGCTCGCGCACCGGCAGCGCGCCGTCGCAGCGGGCGAGCATCGCGGCGCCGGCGGGGTCGATCACGCCCGTGAAACCGATGCCGCCCACCCGCCGCAGGCGCATCCCGGTCGGGCGCCAGTCGCCGGCTTCCGGCTTGCAGGTCTGATCGAGCACGACGTTGGCGGCCAGCTTCAGGTGCGCGTCCAGCAAGCTTTGGTCGTCGCGCCCGTGCAGCCAGGTGCGCAGCTCGATCAGGCGCTCCACGTCCGCGCCCGAGGGGACCGCGACATCCACCGGGCCGGGTTCCACCGCGAACCAGTTGGCTGCGCCCGAGCGGCGGCGCAGCGCCATCATCCCGGCGCAAATCGCGGTGATGCGGCGCTCGGCGTAATAGGTCATCCACGCCTCGAAGGCCCGGGCAAACTCCTCCGGGGCGTCCTCGCTGGACTGGATCACGATGGCGGCGTAGCGGTCGAGTTCGGTGGTATCGAGCTGCAGCACCAGCCCGTCGCAGCCGTTGCCGGCGAACCAGCCCGCCAGCCGCGCCTTCCAGTCCTCGCCTTCCACCATGGCCCAGTTGGCGGTGAGAATACAGGCGCCGCCTTCGCGGAGATGGCGGGGGGATTCCTGCACCACGTGGCGGGAGGCGTCGTCGCCCTCCGCGCCGCTGTTGAGAAACATATGCCGGAAGTCGGGCGAGATGATGAAGGGCGGATTGGAGACGATCAGATCGAACGTCTCGCCCGCCACCGGCGCGAACATGTCGCCCAGCCGGAACTCGGCATTGGCGATGCGGTTGAAGGCGGCGTTGAAGCGCGCCATCGCCACCGCGCGCGGATTGCAGTCCACCCCCACCACGCGCCCGCTGTGCCGCGCCGCCAGCAGCGCCTGAATGCCGCAGCCGGTGCCCAGATCCAGGGTGGTCCCCACCCGGCGGCGCGGGGTGATGGAGACCAGCATGAGGGTGCTGGGCGATACCCCCATCACGTAATCCGGGCGCACCCCGCCTTCCCCCGGCCGGGCAAAGTCGTAGGCCAGCACCAGGTCCTGATAGCAGCGCAGCTGCACCGTCGGGTGCACCGCGGCGTCCGCCGTTTCGATCAGGCCCAGCGCGCGCCAGTCCTCGACGGTGCTGGGCGCCACCGCCGGCGCGAAGGCCGCGGCGTCGCACGCCTGGCCCAGGATAAAGCTCCGAATCAGCGTCTCCAGCGGCGAGCCGCCGCGCACGCGGCGCAGCAGCGCCGGCAGCCGCCGGTCGCGCAGGTTGCTGAGCTGGTTGATCCCCAGGGCGCGGGTGATGCCCGCGTCGTTGTACTCGGCCGCCGCCAGCGCCGCCCGCACCCGCTCGCAGCGCGCGGCGTCCGCCGCCTCCGCCCGCGGAGTGTCTCCGCCCAGCCTTGCCGCTTGCGCGCCCTGTGTCTCCGCCGCCATGAGAACCTCCGCCCGGGCTCAGGCCGCCTCGCGCTCCGCCCGGCTACGGGATGAATCATAGCCCATATCCATGCCGGCTGCGGCCGCCGGCGGCCTATACTGGTCCGGGCGTGCATGGTCAGACTTCGGGCGTGGGCGGCGGTTTGGACGTTGGCGCTGGCGGCGGCGGCGAGCGCCCTCGCCCAGCCCGCGGCAACGCCGGGGATCAGCAATGCGCAGCGCAACATGGTGCAGCACATGTTCGCCGACATCCAGAACCGGCTGCTCGCCGAGTATTACGACCCCACCTTTCACGGCCTGAATATGAAGGCGCGCTACGCGCGATACGAGGCCCAGCTGCGTGCCGCCCCGACCCTGGGCGCCGCGTTTGGAGAACGTGGGCGTGCAGCCCGGCCTGGAGATCGTCCCCACCGCCGTCGGCCTGGCCGCCGGCCGCGACCCGGTCCTGGCCGAGGCGGTCGAACTCGCCGGCGGCAAACTGGACCCGGCCGCGGCGGGCAAGCTGTTCCCGGTAGTGTGGCTGCCCTACCAGGTGGTACGACAGTAGGGCGATGCGCGGCCAGCGGCTAGCGCGCGCAGCGGCTTCGTCGGCCGCCTGCAGGAACAACGCGCCTGAGGGTGCGGGAGGGGGAAGTCAGCGTGGCCACGACGGCGGCTGGATCCGCGGCGGCGGCCTGTGGTCCCATTTGCGCGCGCCGGCGTTCACCAATTTAGGGGTGCCTGCCCCCTGAGCCACCCGCGGTACTGCGCGCCCGATACCTTGCCCCGCTCGAATAGATGCTTCATTAGGTTCCTGGCGTTCTTTGTTTCCAGAAACAAGTACATCGCGTCCGCGACGAAGCCCACGTTGACCGCGGCAGCACGCGTCGGCAGCCCCCAGTCGAAGAGGTGCGCGTGAACGCCGTTACGCGCTTCTCTTACCTCGTGAAGCACTGCCCTCAGTGGCACCCGTTCAGTTTTTTTCCAGTGTCGCAGGGCGTCGTGAGGAATCCAGTGTCGGAGGAAGGCGCGGTTGATCAAGTCGTGGAGGTTTTTGCAGCGAGCCCTGGGCGTCCTTGTCTGGACAAAATCGAAGATGCGGAGAAGCGCCTCGATTTCGCAGCAGCGGGCCACTATAGCGAAGAAATATGCTCTCGCCTTGAAGCAGCGGTCCGCCTCCTTGCGGTAGAACTTGGAAGCCTCCCAGAGCCTCGACCGGGAAACCCGAAGAACATTGGAGCCCTTTGTCAGGACCACCCCACATGCTCCGCCAATTGTCGAGCTCGCAAGCCGGACCCCTGGACGAGGCCGCTACTGCCGTCCGCTGCCGACCGCCACCGGGGCCAGGTTCGCCTGCCGCAACTGCCGGTTGAGCGCGACCAGGTCCTGCGATTTGAGCTGGTTCCACTTCGCCAGCTCGGCCTCGGCCATGACTTTGGCCTTGGCGAAGCCCTGCCGCACGGTCTCGTAGGGCGCGTCGAAGCCGTTCTGCGCCGAGCCCGAAAGCTGGCCCAGGATGCGCACCAGCCCGGACAGGCTGGTCGGCGCCGGCGTCGCGTCGCCTTCGCCCGAGGCGTCGGGATTCGGCGGTTCGGCGGCAAACCCCTGGATCGCGCGTGCCTTGCCGCTCAGCGCGGCAATCGACGAGGAGAGCGACGGATTGCCCGCGGCGCTCGACGCAAGCTTCACCAGCTTCCCGCGCAACTGTCCGGCTTCGCGCAGGGCGCGCGACACCTGCGCCTGCAGCGGCTGAATTTCGCCCGCCAGCTGCCGTTGCTCCTGCATCGCCTGCGCCGAGTAGGTCACGCCGGGCGCGACCTTCACCACCAACGGCTGGGAGTAGGCATGCCCGTCGGCCGTCAGCCGCACGGTGTAGGTGCCCGGCGCCGCCGGCTCGCCGACGCCGCCGCGGAAGAAGGCAAAGCCGCCGCGGCCGCCGGCCGGGGCCGCGCCCGGCTTCACCTCGCGCAGATCCCAGCTCCAGCTATGCGAGCCCGCCGCCGCGCTCAGCACCGCCGGCGTGCGCGCGAACACCGCGGCCACCGTCATGGTGTTCGGGTTCTGCCGGAACACGCGCTGCGCGCTGCTGTAATGCCGCACCACCTGTCCGGCGGGGTTGAGGATGTCGAGCGAAACCGGCCCGCTGTCGGAACGCAAATAGTAGTTAATCACCGCGCCCGAGGGTGGTGCATCCGCCGAGACCACCAGCATGGGATCGAGCTGGGCCTGTTCCTTGACCGGGTCGTTGCCGCCATAGACGCGCGCACGGCCCGCGTACAGCTCCGCCGGCTGCGGCTTGTACAGCACCGCGGTGGCGTCGTCCATCGCCGCGGTGACCTGCCGCAGCGGGGTCATGTCGTCCATCACCCAGAACGAGCGGCCGAAGGTGGCGATCACCAGCGATTTGCCGTGGAACGCGAACCCGCGCACCTCGACCGGCGGCATGTTCAGCCGCAACGACTGCCACAGCCCGCCGTTGTCGAAGGAAACGTAAGCGCCGAGGTTGGTGCCGCAGAACAGCAGTCCCTTGCGCACCGGATCCTCGGTCAGCGACTCCAGATATTGATTGTCGGGAATGCCGTTGACGATCTTCGTCCACGTCTTCCCGCCGTCGGTGGTGCGGTAAATGTAGGGATGGTCGTCGTTCAGCCGGTGCCGGTCCACCGCCGCGAACGCCTCCTGCGGGTCGTAGTGCGAGGCCGCCATCTGGATGACCTTGCTCCACGGCGTCAGCTCCGGCGGGGTGACGTTGTGCCAGGTCTGGCCGTCGTTGCGCGTCACCTGAATGTAGCCGTCGTCGGTGCCCGCCCAGATCTCGTGCGGCAGCAGCGGCGACGGCGCGATGGTGTAGATCACGCCCCAGCGCGGCCCAAACGCCCGCTCGGCGTAGGTCGTATCCCGCGCCGTCGCGGGATCGAGGTTGGCCGGAATGCCCGGATCCGGGCGCGTGAGGTCGGGGCTGATCTTGCGCCACGAGTTCCCGCCGTCGTCGGTCTGGAACAGGAACTGGTTGGCGAAGAAGAACTCGTGCTTGTCCGCCATCGAGAACGCCACCGGCAGCGTCCAGGTCTGCCGGAAGTTCTGCCCGGGATAGGCCAGCAGCGGCGAGATGCTGTGCCGCTCCTGGGTGGAGGGGATGCACTTGGCCGGCGAGTTGCCCCCGAAGAGCTCGTCCTTGGCCAGCGGATTCTCCTCGATGTCGCCGCTCTCTCCCCCGACGCACACCGCCTCCCATCCGGTGCCGTAGGTGGCGCGCCCGCCGAGCGGCCCCGCGCTCGCTGCCGCGCCGCCATTGTCGTTGCTGTCCTGCTGGGCGCCGTAGATCCAGTAGGGCGAGCGGTTGTCGGTGGTCACGTCGTAGAGCTGCGCCGTCGGCTGGTTGTTCCACGAACTCCAGTTCTTGCCGCCGTTGACGGTCACGATGGTGCCCTGGTCGCTGGCCAGGACCATGCGGTTGTCGTCGCTCGGGTTGATCCACAGTTGGTGATAATCGTCCCCGCCGGGCGCGCCGCGGAAGGCGAAGAAGTGGGCGCCGCCGTCGGTGGATTTGTACACCGTCGTGTTGATCGCGTACAGCGTGTCCTCATTCTTCGGGTCCACCGTGATGGCTTCGAAATACCAGCCGCGATGCCAGATGCGGCCGTCGTTGTCCATCAGCTTCCAGGTCGCGCCGGCGTCGTCGGAGCGGTACAGTCCGCCTTCTTTGGCGCTGGCGTCCACTATCGCGTACACGCGGTTGGGGTCGCCCGGCGCCACGTCCACGCCGATGTGCCCGGGATCGGCCGGCAGCCCGTTGGTCAGGTGCGTCCAGGTGGCGCCGCCGTCGGTCGATTTGTACAGCCCGCTGCCCGGCTCATGCGACGACGGATAGACCACCCACGGCGGCCGCCGCGTCGCCCACATGGAGGCGTAGATCACCTGCGTGTTGTCCGGGTCGAACGAAAGATCGATCGCGCCGGTGTTGTCGTTGAGGAACAGCACCTTCTTCCAGGTGGCGCCGCCGTCCGTCGTCCGGTAGACGCCGCGCTGCGGCGTGGCGGCGTAGTCGTTGCCCAGCGCCGCGACGAAGACCCGGTTGGGATCGTGCGGGTCAACGATGATGCGGCCGATCTGCCGCGTCTTGTCCAGGCCGATGCGCGTCCAGGTCTTGCCGCCGTCGGTGGACTTGAACATCCCGTCGCCCAGGGAGAACTGCGAGCGTGAGACGTACTCGCCGGTGCCGACATAAATAATATTGGGGTCCGAGGGCGCTTGGGCGACCGCGCCGATGGACGCCACCGGTTCGTGGTCGAAGATCGGCTCCCACGTCGTACCGTCGTTGTTGGATTTCCACACGCCGCCATCCGCCGTGCCCATGAAGTAGGTGTCGGGGTGCTGGGTGCTGCCCGTCACCGCGACCGAGCGGCCCGCGCGAAAGGGCCCGGCCATGCGCCACTTCATGCCCGAATACAGGGCCGGGTTGATCGTTTGCGCCGCCACCGCCAGCGCGAAGGCCGCCACCATCCACAAGACTCGCCGCATGATCATTAGCTCCCTGGGAAAAAAGACCGAACAGGCGAGCATACCGCAGAACGCCCCGATCTCATCCCTGCGCTGCATTGACAACCGCCGCCGGCTGGTCTAGCATCATGCTCTTTAGCGAAGAAAAAGCGAAAGTAGTGGGGGACCATGGCGGTGGCGGCGGCAGGGCGGGAGGCGGTCGAGCGGGCGTTGCAGCAGCGGCTGGCGGCGCGCGGCATGAGCGCCGCGCTGGGCTGTGCGGAGCCGCTACCGCGGCCCGCGGGCGGCGATGCCGCGGCGGCGCTGGAACTGCTGGAGCGCGAGGGGCCGCTGCCGGGCGCGATCAGCGAGGTCGCGGGCGCGAGCGGCAGCGGCGTCACCAGCCTGGCGGTGCGGCTGGCGGCGCGGGCGGCGCGGCTGGGGCAGCGCATCGCCTGGCTCGATCCGCAGGATGCCTGGGATCCGGACTCGGCGGCGCGCGCGGGCGTGGCGCTGGAACAGGTCTTGTGGCTGCGCGGCTGCGCCGCGCTGTATGGACTCGAAGGCCTGAGCCGCTGGAACGAAATCCTGGGGCTGCTGATCCAGAGCGGCGGCTTCGAGCTGCTGGTGGCCGATTTTCTCGGCTGGCCGCTGGGCGAGCTGGGGCGCATGCCGCGCTCGGCCTGGTTCCGGCTGCTGCGCGGGCTGGAGCGCACCCGCCGCGACGCGCTTCTGGTGCTGGCGCCGCAGCCGGTGGCGCAGCGCTGCGCCCGCTGCACGCTGCAACTCGGCGCCGCCGCCGGGCGGGCGTCGTTGCCGCGGTGAGCCGCCATGCCCTACCTCGCCATCTGGATTCCGCAACTCGCCTGGCAGGCGCTGCGCTGGGAGCGGCCGGCAGGGTTGCCACCGGATGGCGCCGCGCAGCTCGTGCTCGAGGCGCACGGCCTTGCGCGGCAAGTGGTGGCCGCCAGCCCCGAGGCGCTGGCGTGGGGCGTGGCGCCGGGTGAGAGCGAGGCCCAGGCGCGGCTGCGCGCGCCCGCGGCGGCGGCGCTCGAACGCTCGCCCGCCGCCGAGCGGCGGCTGCAGGCCTGGCTGCAGGCCGCACTCGACCGCTTCTCCGACCGCTGCCACGCGCTGCCGCCCGACCGCTGGCTGCTCAACCTGGGCGGCATGGGCCTGCTGGGCCCGCCC
>DAIDIF010000037.1 GCA_027451805.1 Acidobacteriota bacterium | reverse complement strand
CGATTTCACGGCCGCGGAGGACCAGCCCGGCAAGAACGACGTCGTCATTCTCACCGACGCCTTCTGGCGCGCCCAGTTTCACACCGACCCGGGCGTCATCGGTCGGACAGCCGACCTAAATGGCCTGCCCGTCGTCATTGTTGGCGTCATGCCGCCAAGTCTCCATTTCCCCGATCCCAGCGCGCTCGATGGCTCCTTCTTCGGCAAGAATCCCGAGGGCCTGTCCCTATTTCGTCCCTTGGGGCTCAACTACGCTCGCGCCGCGGATGAAGCCGTGGGCGATTACAACTATCTTTGCATCGCCCGCATGCGCCCCGGCGTCACCCTGACCCAGGTGCGCGCCGAACTGGATGTCATCAACGCCGCCCTGATTGCCGGCGCCACGCTCCCGCCCGACCTCGGCCACGTCAGGGTCAACACCATCGTCAATTCGCTGCAGCAGCAGATCGTGGGCCCGCATGCGCTCGGGCTTTGGCTGCTGCTCGGCGCCGTGCTGGCCGTGCTCCTGATCGTCTGCCTCAACCTGGCCAACCTGCTGCTGGTTCGGGTTCATGGCCGCGGCCAGGAGTTGGCGGTGCGCATCGCCCTCGGCGCCGGCCCGCGCCGCCTGCTGGGCGAAACCGTCACCGAAGGCGTGGTGCTCGCGCTGCTCGGCGGCGCACTCGGCATTGCCGCCGCCGCCGCCGCGCTCCGCCTGCTCGTCGACGCCGCCCCCTCTGGCATCCCCCGCATTCACGAGATCGCGCTCACCGCGCCCGTCCTGTTCTTCGGCATTACGCTCGCGGCTCTCTCCGGCGTGATCTTCACCGGGTGGCCCGCCTGGAGCGCCTCCCGCACCGACCCCCAGCCCGCCCTGCGCGCGGGTGGCCGTGGCGCCAGCGATTCCGCGCGCCGCCTCCGCTCCCGCTCCTGGCTGGTCGCTGGTCAGGCCGCGTTGGCCGCCATGCTGCTACTCGTAGCCGGCCTGCTAGTCGCCAGCTATTTCCGCCTGCTTTCGACCCCTGCCGGATTCTCGCCCCAGTCGGTCACCGTTGCGCAACTCGATTGGCGCGGGAAGCTACAGGATCGAGCAGCGTTCTACCGCCAGGTGCTGGAGAAGGCTCGGGCCGCCCCAGGCGTGCGCTACGCCGGCCTGATTGACGTTGTCCCTTTTCGCGGCAGCGGCGACATCGACATCATTTCCCACATCCACGACACCCGGCCACTGGTCGAGCGCCCGTTGTGCCACTACTACTCGGTCAGTCCCGGCTATTTCGCCGCCATGGGCATCCCGCTTCTGCGCGGCCGCGCCTTCACCGCCGACGACATGGTGAAGTCTGCGCGGATCGTGCGCCCTCCCAAGGGCGCTACGCCCGCCCCCATCCCGGCGGTCATCTCCGCGGCGACGGCTCAGGCCATGTGGCCCGGCCGCAATCCGATCGGTCGCCAATTCTGGCGCAGCGATCCCAGCGAAGCGCCCTTCACCGTGGTCGGCGTGGTGGCGGACGTGCGTACCCTTGGACTCGACCGGCCGGTGGGCCTTGCCGCCTATATTCCCTATTCGTACACCGAGCCCGCCGTGGCCAGCCTGATTCTGCGCAGCCCGCAGCCGGCGTCCCATCTCGCCAGTGAAATCCGCCGCCTGGTCTGGAGCGTGCGCCCCGATGCCGCCATCCCCGCCATCACCAGCATGGACGCGGTCGTGAACGGCTCGGTCGCCGCCCGCCGCTTCCAGCTCGCCCTCGTCCTCTTGTTCTCCTTCTGCGCCCTGTTGCTGGCCGCGCTCGGCATCTACGGCACGGTCGCCTACTCGGTCGAAATGCGCTCCGCCGAAATGGCGCTGCGCCTCACCTTGGGCGCCTCGCGCGGCAACGTGTTGGGGCTGGTCGTGCGCCAGGGCTTGATCCCGGTGGTCCTTGGCCTCTCCGCTGGCGCCGCCGCCGCGCTCGCCGCCGGCCACTGGATCGCCGCCCTCCTGTTCGGCGTTCCCGCCGCCGATCCCACCGTCTTCGCCCTGGTCGCGGTCGTCCTGCTCCTCACCGCGGCCGCCGCCTGCGCCGTGCCCGCGTTCCACGCCTCCCGCACCGATCCCGCCCGCCTGCTGCGCGCCTGAGGCCGCGATTACGCCTCCAGCGCCTTCCGCACCCGCGCTCCCAGCCCCCGCAGCCGCTCCGCCGGCTCGTTGGCAAATACAAACCGCACGTACCCGCTCGCCTCCGCCCCGCCCCATCCCGCCATCGCCGTCGCGCACACCCCCTGCGCCAGCAGCCGCTGCGCCATCGTCTCCCCGTCCAGCCCGAAATCCGAAACCCGCAGCAGCAGCGACCACCCCCCCGCCGGCATCCCGAACGGCAGCCCCGCCAACTCCTCGGCCACCACGTCCCGCCGCGCCTGCAGCTCCGCCACGTACGCGCCCATCGCCGCCTCCGACCGCTCCAGCGCCGCCGCGGCCGCCGCCTGCGCGATCCCCACCGGCGCCACCACGTTCGCCAGCGATACCGCCGCCAGATCGGGCATGAACGCCACCGGCGCCACGATCCACCCCACCCGCCAGCCAATCATCCGCAGCTCCTTCGACGCCGAGCCCACCGTGATCGTCCGCTCCGCCATCCCCGGCATCCCGGCGGGGTGCATCACCCGCCGCCCGTCGAACAGCAGCCGCTCCATCGCCGCGTTGTAAATCAGCAGCAGGTTGCGCTCCCGGCACAGCGCCGCCACCGCCGCCCAATCGCCCGCCTCGAACACCGCCCCCGACGGCATGGACGGCGACATCAGCAGCATCGCCCGCGTCTTCGCTCCCACCGCCGCCCGCAGCGCCTCCCGATCCAGCCGCCACGGGCCGCCCGGCGTGAAGCGCAGCTCCGCGAACCGCGGCACGCCCCCCGCCAACCGGATCCGGTTCAGCAGCCCGGCATAGGTCGGGTCGGTGACGACAACCTCGTCCCCCTCCTCCACCGTCGCCAGCAGCACATTAAGGATCCCCGCCAGCCCGCCCGCCGTGACGATGCAGTTCCGCTCGCCGGTATACGCAACCCCGGAAAGCCGCGCCACATGCCGCGCCGCCGCCTCCCGCAGCCCGCTCTGCCCCACGAACGGCAGATAACTGTTGCTCGCGTCCTCCGCCGCCGCCCGTTGCGTCAGCGCAACCGCCTCCGCATCCGGCGGAATATCCGTGTCCAGGTTCTCCAGCCGCAGCAAATCCCGCCCGGCGGAATCCGCGATCGCCCCCATCCGGTCCACGCCAATCCCCGCCAACTCCCGCAGCCGCCCCGGCCTCTTCCATTCCATCGCAGCTTAACTAGGGCACACCGGTCACGGAAACGTCAAGCCCGCGGAGTACAAAAGCAAATCTCCACCGCGCTCCCGGCTGCTCAAAGCCCCGCCCGGCGTAACTAGGCCGCCGCGCCCAGCTCTTTGATCGCCGCGATAAACTTCACCAGCACCGCCTGCGCGTCGCCATACACCATGTTGCAGTTGTCGGCGTAAAACAGCTCGTTCTCCACCCCCGAGTATCCCTTGCCCTGCCCGCGCTTGATCACATACACCTGGTGCGCGTGGTCGGCGTTGAGGATCGGCATGCCGTAGATCGGCGAGCTCTTGTCGGTGCGCGCCGCCGGGTTGACCACGTCGTTGGCGCCGATCACCAGCGCCACGTCGGTCGAGCGGAACTCGTCGTTGACCTCGTCCAGCTCCTTCATCAGGTCGTAGGGCACGCCCGCCTCCGCCAGCAGCACGTCCATGTGCCCCGGCATCCGCCCCGCCACCGGATGGATCGCGAACGCCACTTCCACTCCCGCCGCCTGCAGCAGCTTCACGAACTCGTACAGTTTGTACTGCGCCTGCGCCACCGCCAGCCCGTAGCCGGGAATGATCAGCACCTTGCCCGCATAACGCATGCTGATCGCCGCATCCCCCGCTTCCACCGGCTTCATGCTGCCCTGGATCTCGCCCGCGCCCGCCGTTCCGGTTTCGCCGAATCGGCTGAACAGCACGTTCGCCACCGAGCGGTTCATCGCCCGCGCCATCAGCAGCGTCAGCAGCGTGCCCGCCGCCCCCACCACCACGCCCGCGATCACCAGCACCGGCTTGTCCAGCACGTAGCCTTCGATCGCCACCGCCAGCCCGGTGCAGGCGTTGTACAGCGAGATCACCACCGGCATGTCCGCGCCGCCGATCGGCAGCGTCACCAGTACCCCCAGCGCCAGCGCCGCGCCGAAGAAGATGCTGGTCAGCGCCGGCGGCGATTGCCCTCCCGTGGCCACCAGCATGTACACGCCCAACCCGACAATCGCTGCGAACAGCAGGCTGTTGATCGCCTGCTGTCCCGGCAGCCGGATGGTCTTGTTGATCTTGCCGTCCAGCTTCGCCCACGCGATCAGCGAGCCCGAAAACGACACCGCGCCGATCACCGCCCCGACGATCGCCGGAATCATCTGCCCCATCGGCATCGCGCCGTTGCCCGAAAGCTCCACCGCCGCGATGCAGCCCGCCGCCCCGCCGCCCATGCCGTTGTAAATTGCCACCATCTGCGGCATCGCCGTCAGCGGCACCTTCTCGCCCGTCACCCACGCCCACGCCACCCCAATCCCCAGCGCCGCGATTCCCAGCCCCAGGTTCACCGCCAGGTTGGGCTGCGCCGCCGGGTCCACGCCGAAGACGTACAGGAAGCTGGCCAGCGTCGCCACCAGCACGCCCCAGCCCGCCACCACGATCCCGCTGCGCGCCGTCACCGGCGACGACATCCGCTTCAGCCCCAGGATGAACAGCAGCGCCGCGACGAAATCCGCCGTCTCGATGATCAGCCCCGGCGTCATGCCTTCTCCTTGGCGCTGGCTTTGAACATCGCCAGCATCCGCCGCGTCACCACGTACCCGCCCGCCGCGTTGCCCGCCCCCAGCAGCACGCCCACGAAGCCGATCACCTGCTGCGCCGGCGTGGTGGCGTTGAGTAGCGCGTACAGCGCCCCCACCACCACGATGCCGTGCACGAAGTTCGAGCCCGACATCAGCGGCGTGTGCAGAATCGCCGGCACCCGGCTGATCACCTCAATGCCGGTGAACGTCGCCAGCATCACGATGTAGAGCGCGATAAATCCGACCAGTGTCGTTTCCATGCGGTTGTCCTAGCCGCCCACTTCGGCCTGCGCGCCGGTCAGCGCCGTTTTCGCCAGCACCTCGTCGCTCCAGTCCAAGGCGATCGTGCCGTCCTTCAGCATCAGCTTCAGCAGGTTGAAGACGTTGCGCGCGTACAGCTCGCTGGCATTCTCCGCCAGTTGCGAGGCCACGTTGAGCGGCGCCACGATCGTCACCGCCCCGTCCTTGCCCTTGGCCGTCGTGGTCTCGCCCGGCCGGCTGAGCTCGCAGTTGCCACCGCTCTCCGCCCCCAAATCCACGATCACCGCCCCGCCCTTCATCCCCGCCACCTGCGCCGCCGTGATCAGCCGCGGCGCCCGCCGCCCCGGCACCGCCGCCGCCGTGATCACCAAATCCGCGCTCTGGATGTGCGCCGTCAGCGCCGCCGCCACCGTCGCCCGCTCGGCTTCCGTCAGCTCGCGTGCGTACCCGCCTGCGCCGCGGGCGTCCACGCCCGTCTGCACGAACTTCGCCCCCAGCGACTCCGCCTCTTCCTTGGTCTCCGGCCGCACGTCGTAGGCCTCGAGCACCGCCCCCAGCCGCCGCAGCGTCGCGATCGCCTGCAACCCCGCGACCCCCAGCCCCATCACCAGCGCCGTTGAGGGCCGGATCGCCCCCGCCGCCGTCGTCATCCGCGGCAGCACCTTGCTCAAATGCGTCGCCCCCAGCAGCGCCGCGTAGTAGCCGCCCAGCGCCGCCTGGCTCGAGAGCGCGTCCAGCGATTGCGCCCGCGAGATGCGCGGCACCCGCTCCATCGCGAACGTCACCGCCTGCCGCTCCCTCAGCGCCTCCACCAGCGCCAGGTTCTGCGCTTCATAAATGAACGAAACCAGCACCGCCCCCGGCCGCAGCGCCCGCGCGATCTCCACCGCCGGCGGCTGCACCCCTAGCACCACGTCCGCCTGCGCCGCCTCGGCCGCGCCCGCGCGCCAGATGATCTCCGCTCCCAGCTTTTCCAGTTGCGCCGCCACCGCCGGCGTCATCGCCGAGCGGCGTTCGCCGGGGCGCGTCTCTTCCAGCACAGCGATCTTAAGCGGCATAAGTTGTCATTCTAGAACAACGCGACCCAACTGCGGCCGGCAAAGGCCGAGTGACCGCCGTCACGCCGGTTCCAGCGCGTGCAGTGCCTCCGCCGACGCCTGCTCCACCTGCTGGTGCAGGCTGTTCCCGTGGCTGTCCATCGTCACCACCGCCGGAAAATCCTCCACCTCCAGCTCCCACATCGCCTCCGGCGTGCCGAACTCCAGCAGGTGCACACCGCGCACGCGCTGGATGCAGCGCCCGTAATACTGCGCCGCCCCGCCCACCGCGTTCAGATACACCGCCCCGCACTCCTGCAATCCCGCCAGCGTCTTCGCCCCCATCCCGCCCTTGCCGATCACCACCCGAATGCCGAACTTGCGCAGAATGTCGGCCTGGTACGGCTCCTCCCGGATGCTCGTCGTCGGCCCCGCCGCCCCAATCGTCCAGCTGCCGTCCGCCTGCTTCCGCGCCACCGGCCCGCAGTGGTACAGCACCGCCCCGCGCAAATCCACCGGCGCGTCATGGTGCATCAGGTGCGCGTGCACCGCGTCCCGCCCGGTGTACATGGTCCCGCTGATCAGCACCAGGTCGCCCACCTTGAGTTGGCGCACGTCTTCTTCGCGGATCGGCGCCCGCAGCCGGATGCCCCCCTCGAGAGCTGCCGCCGCCACCTCCGGCACCCGCTCCCGTTCCTTTGGCGGATCCCCGTACAGCCAGCGCCGCGCCGCCCCCGTCGCCGCGTCCAGCACCATCCCCCGCCGCCGGTACGCCCAGCAGTCGTACGCCACCGAGACGAAAAAGCTCGCCGGCAGCCGGTTCAGCGCCGTAATCTTGCACCCGATCAGCGATACCCCGCCGCCGAACCCCATCGTCCCGATCCCCAGCGTGTTGGCCTTGTCCACGATATAGCGCTCAAGCTCCGCCAGCCGCGCGTCCGGGTTCACATCCTCCAGCGGCCGCAGCAGTTGCTCCTTCGCTGCCTCGTACCCCGTCGTCCGGTCCCCGCCGATCGCCACTCCCAGCGCCCCCGGCGCGCACCCCTGCCCCTGCGCCTGCCACACCGCGTGCAGCATGCACTTGCGCACGCCCTCCAGATCGCGCCCCGCGCGGCCCAACTGCTCCAGCGTCGCGGGCAGGGAATACTGGATGTTCTTGTTCTCGCAGCCGCCGCCCTTGAGCAGCAGCTTGATCTCCACCTCGCCCTCGTTCTCCCACTGCTCGAAGTGCACCACCGGCGTGCCCGGCCCCAGGTTGTTGCCGCTGTTTTCGCCCGTGATCGAGTCCACGCTGTTGGGCCGCAGCTTGCCCCGTTGCGTCGCCTCCGCCACCGCCGCCTCGATCTCGCGCCGCAGCAGCATCTGGTTGAAGCCCACCGGCGTGTGCACGAAAAACGTCGGCATGCCGGTGTCCTGGCACAGCGGCCCCTCATCCGCCGCCGCCATATGAATGTTGGCATCGATGATGGACAGCGCCTGCCCCGCCCGGCTCGCCGGCAGCTCGCGTCCGGTGGCGCGCGCCATCGCCGCGCGCACGTCCGGCGGCAAATCCGTCGCCGTGCGCGTGATCAGCGCGATCAGTTGTTCGCGAAACGCCGCCGGCAGCGGCGCGAAGGCGGCAGCTTTGGGGTTCACACCCCAGTATAGCCGCGCCCCGCCCACGCCCGCGCGTGACCGCCGCTACGCCGCCCGCTTGCGCCGCCGCCCCGCCGCCGCCGGCTTTCCTTGCCGCTCGCCGCCCCGCCGCTCCAGGCTCGCCTTCAGCGACGCCATCAGGTCGGTCACCGCCGCCGGCTTGGCCGCCGCTCCCCGCTTCGGCGCCGGCTTGCCCGCCAGCCCCGCTTCCACCAGTTGTTCCAGGTTCTCGCGGTAATGGTCGTGAAACCGCGCCGGGTCGAACCGCTTCGTCATCCCTTCGATCAACTGCCGCGCCAGCTTCAGCTCCGCCTCCGCGCCTTCCCCCACCCGCGCCGTACCAAACCCCTCCGCCACGCGCAGCTCGTCCAGGTAAAACATCGTGTGCAGCATCAACCCCTGCGGCGCCTCGCCTGCCTGCTCCGCCGGCACCCCCGCCAACTCCGTTGGCCGCACCAGGCTCAGATACTCGCGGTTGTGCATGCTCAGTTGGGCCACCGCCCACGTCCCCGTCCGCCGCATCGCCTCCAGCAGCAGCGCATACGGCTTCTGCCCCGCCTTTTCCGGCATCAGGTAGTAGGACGCTTCGAACCACACCGGGTCGATCTCGCCCCGCCGGCAAAATTCGACGATCTCCATCTCCCGCTCCGTCTTCGGCGCCGCCGCCTTGATCGCCGCCTCCGGAATCACCACGTACTCGCCCTTGGCGTACTCGTGCCCGCGCACCGCCTCGTTCCGCGGCACCACCGCCCCGTCCTTGGGACAGACCATCTGCTGCTTCAGCCGCTGATGGTCGGGGGCATGCAACAGGTGAAAGCTCACCCGCTCGCCGCGCGCCCCCGAATACAGCCGCACCGGCAGCGTCACCAGTCCGAACGTCAAGTACCCCGACCACACCCCCGCCATGCAAGGGTTATGATGCCCAAAAGGCATCTAACCACTGTGACCGCCGGCATGGGAAACGCCGCCCCCCTGCGCGATTCTGTCCGCCAGCGCCGCTTCACCGCGACGCCCGAGCCCTTGGCGCGAGCACCCATGCCCGGCCGCAACTTCGCCCTCGTTCCCGAGCCCCGCCCGGCGCGCGCCCGGTTCTGCGTCCAGCAACATCATGCCGGCCGCCTGCACTATGACTTTCGCCTGGAGATGGGCGGCGTGCTCAAGAGCTGGGCCGTGCCCAAGGGCCCCAGCCTCGATCCCGAGGTCCGCCGCCTCGCCGTCGCCACCGAGGATCACCCGCTGGAATACCTCACCTTCGAAGGCTCCATCCCCGCCGGCAACTACGGCGCCGGCGAGGTGATCGTTTGGGATCTCGGCGACTACGAGGCCCTCGGCGACCTGTCCCCGCTGCGCCAATGGCGCAACGGCCATATCAAGTTCCTCCTGCACGGCAGCAAGCTCAGCGGCGAGTTCGCCCTCGTGCGCCTCGCCCCGGGCGTCTCCTCCGTCGCCGCAACCGCCGAGCACCCTCCCGCCGAGCACTGGCTGCTGGTCAAGAAGCACGACGCAGCCGCGCGCTTCGGCGACACCGCCACGAAGCACCCCGGTTCGGTGCTGCACGGACGCATCGGGGCCGTCGCCGTCGCCGATCCGCCCCCCGCTCCCCGCGCCCGCCCTGCGCCCGTGCTCCGTCCCCCCGAGCCCATGCTTGCCACCCTCGCCGCAAAACCCTTCTCCGACCCGGGCTGGTTCTTCGAGGTCAAATGGGACGGCGTCCGCGCCTTCGCCCGCTGCCGCAACGGCGCCGTCCAACTCCTCTCGCGCAACCATCGCGACCTCACCCCGCAGTATCCCGAGTTGGTGCGCGCCCCCTTTCGCCGCGACGTCCTCCTCGACGGCGAAATCGTCGCCCTCGACGCCAGTGGCCGCTCCAGCTTCGAGCGCCTGCAGCAGCGCATGAACCTCGCCGGCGCCGCCGACATCGCCCGCGCCGCCGCCAACATCCCAGCCGTCTTCTACGCCTTCGATCTCCTCCGCCTCGGCGGCCGCGACCTCACCCGCCTGCCCCTGCGCGAGCGCAAGCAGCGCCTCGCCGCGCTGCCCTGGCAGGATCCCTGGCGCTTCTCCGATCACGTCGCCGGCGACGGCGTCGGCCTGTTCCAGCTCGCCCGCCGCCGCGGCCTCGAGGGTGTCATGGCCAAGCGCGCCGATTCCCCCTACACCCCCGGCCGCGGCCGCGACTGGATCAAGTTCAAAGTCCAGCGCCAGCAGGAGGTCGCCATCGTCGGCTACACCGACCCGCAAGGCTCGCGCACGTCCTTCGGCGCCCTGCTGCTCGCCGTCTATGACCCGGAGGCGCACCGCTTCGTCTACGTCGGCCGTGTCGGCACCGGCTTCGACGCCCCCACCCGCCGCCTCATCCTCGCCCGTCTGCGCCGCCGCCCTGCGCCCGCCGTCGCCGGCGCGCCGGGCAGATTCCATCCGGTGGCGCCCGCGCTTGTCGCCGAGGTCCGCTTCGCCGCTTGGACCAGCGCCGGCCTCCTGCGCGCCCCCGTCTTCCTCGGCTTGCGCCCCGACAAATCCCCCCGGCAGTGCCTGCGCGAGCTTCCCCATGCCTCGCAGCAAAGCGCCTGAGCCGCATCGCCGCGGCCCGCTGCCCCTGCCCGATCACGTCGGGGAAGCGCTGCTCGTGGTCGACGCCACCCCGGTTAACCTCACCCATTTGCAGAAAGCCCTCTTCCCCAGCGGCCTGCGCAAGCGCGACCTGCTCGATTACAACCACGACGTCGCCGACTTCCTCCTCCCCTACCTCCGCGACCGCCCCTACACCATGCTCCGCTACCCCGATGGCATCGACGCCCCGCCGTTCTTCCAAAAGGACGCCGGCCGCGTCCCGGCCTTCGTCCGCACCGTCGCCCTGCCCAGTGCCAACCCCCGCGGCACGGTGCGCTATGTCCTCTGCGACGACGCCCCCACGCTGCTCTATCTGGTCAACGCCGGCTGCATCGACCACCACGTCTGGATGAGCCGCGCCGCCACCCCGCTCGCCCCCGATTTCGTCCTGCTCGATCTCGATCCCGGCCCCGCCGCCCCCTTCGCCGCCGTCGTGCGCGTCGCCCAAGCCGTCCGTCACGTGCTCGAAGCCTGCGAGCTCGCCGCCTGCCTCAAAACCAGCGGCGCCACCGGCCTGCACGTCTTCATCCCCATCGCCCCCGGCCATACCTTCGAGCAAAGCCAGCAGTTCGCGGCTCTGATCCTGCGTCTCGCCGCCGCCCGC
This sequence comes from Acidobacteriota bacterium, assembly GCA_027451805.1. Classification (GTDB taxonomy): domain Bacteria; phylum Acidobacteriota; class Terriglobia; order Terriglobales; family SCQP01; genus SCQP01. Next base: position 3,334 of record DAIDIF010000037.1, on the reverse strand, counting down.
GTCCCCGAACTCGCCACCGAGGTCTGGCCCCTCGAACAGCGCCCGCCCGATCGCGTCTACCTCGACTTCCGCCAGAACGCCCACGGCAAAACCGTCCCGCCGCCCTACTCACCCCGCCCCCGCCCCGGCGCGCCCGTCTCCTGCCCGCTGCGCTGGTCCGAGCTGCGCCCCTCCCTCGACCCCGCCCGCTTCACCTTCGCCGCCCTCCTCCGCCGCCTCGACCGCTTCGGCGATCTCTTCGCTCCCGCCCGCCCCGATGCCCCGCGCGAGCCCCTCGCGTCCATGCTCGCCCGCGTCCAGCGCGTCGCCGAACGGCAGCGGTAGAATGGTAGAAGAGTTTCTACCATGACGATGAACATCAAGAATCCCGAGGCCCACCGCCTGGCTCGGCAACTCGCCGCCGCCACCGGCGAGAGCCTGACCACGGCGGTCATCGTCGCCCTCCGCGAGCGCCTCGAGCGCACCGGTCGGCAGCGCCGGAACCGCGCCACCGCGGAGGAGCTCGTCGCCCTCGGGCAAGAGGTCGCCAAGCACATGCGCGGCCCGGCCGTGGACCACGGCGAGCTGCTCTACGACGAACTCGGGCTGCCGAAGTGATTGTGGACTCCTCGGCGCTTGCGGCCATTGCCCTCGGCGAGGACGACGCCATGGTCTTCGCCCGCGCCATCGAAGCTGCGGCTCAGCCGCGTATTGCCGCGCCGAACTGGGTCGAGACTGCGGTGGTGGTGCGCTCGCAGGCCGGCGAATTGGGCGCCGGCGTTTTGCTCCACATCATGCGCCGTGGCGCCATCGCCGTCGTCCCGTTCGACGCCCATCACGCTTTCTTGGCGATTGCCGCCTACCGCACTTTTGGCAAGGGCAGCGGTCATCCCGCCCGCCTCAACCTCGGCGACTGCTTCTCCTACGCCCTGGCCAAGGCCGTCGGCGAGCCGCTGCTTTACAAAGGCCGCGACTTCGCCCTCACCGACGTCGCCTCCGCCCTGGCCTGACGCCGGGACGAGCGGCCCCTCCGCTTACAATTGTCTTTCCATGCCCCTGCGCCTCTACAACACCCTCACCCGCGCGCTCGAGGCGTTCGTCCCGCAGCAGCCCGGCCGCGTCAAGATGTACATCTGCGGCCTCACCGTCTACGACTACGGCCACATCGGCAACTTCCGTACCTTCATCGGCTTCGACATCCTGCAGCGCTTCCTCGCCGCCCAGGGCCTCGAGCTCGACACGGTGATGAACATCACCGACGTGGACGACAAGATGATCGCCCGCGCCCGCGAGGCCGGCCGCCCCTTGCGCGAGTACGCCGACGTCTACGCCGCCGCCTTCCGCGAGGATCTCGCGCGCCTCCGCATCCTCCCGCCTCAACGCCTGGTCCGCGCCACCGACTTCATCCCCGACATGGTCGCCTGGATCGAACGCCTGGTCGCCGCCGGCGCCGCCTACGAGCGCGACGGCTCGGTCTACTTCCGCCTCGCCAGCTTCCCCGCCTACGGCCGCCTCTCCGGCAAGGACCTCGCCGGCCTCCAGCCCGGCGCCCGCGTCGACGTGGACGAGTACGACAAGGAGCAGGCCCAGGACTTTGTCCTCTGGAAGGCCTGGCGCGAGGGCGAGCCCAGTTGGCCCAGCCCCTGGGGCCCCGGCCGCCCCGGCTGGCACATCGAGTGCTCGGTCATGGCCGAAAAGCTCCTCGGCCCCACGCTCGATCTCCACGCCGGCGGCACCGACTTGGTCTTTCCCCACCACGAAAACGAAATCGCCCAGGTCGAGCCCCTCACCCACGCCCCCTTCGCCCGCTGCTGGATGCACATGGAGTTTCTGCTGGTCAACGGCGAGAAGATGTCCAAGCGCCTGGGCAACTTCTTCACCGTCCGCGACCTCATGCAGCGCGGCTTCCAGCCCTCCGCCATCCGTTACCTGCTCGCCTCCGTCCCTTATCGCCGCCAGTTGAACTTCACCCTCGAAGGCCTCGAACAGGCCGCCGCCGCCGTCCTCCGCCTGCGCACCTTCCATGAGCGCCTCGAGGCCGCCCAGCCCGCAGCCGGCGCCGGCCCTCTCGCCGCTGCCGCCGCCCACGCCCGCCAGGCGATGCAGGACGCCCTCGCCGACAACCTCAACGTCGCCGAGGCCCTCGCCGCCGTCTTCGAGCTCGTCCGCGCCGGCAATACCGCGCTCGATGACGCCACCCTCCGCGCCGACGACCGCGCCGCCTGCCTCGACGCCCTCGCCGCCTTCGACGCCATCTTCTGCGTGCTCGCCCCCGACGCCCCGCCCGCCCACGCCCGGCTCCAGCCCGAGGAAGTCGAGGCGCTCCTCGCCCAGCGCCGCGCCGCCCGCCAGGCGCGCGATTTCGCCCGCGCCGATGCCCTCCGCCGCCAACTGGACGAAGCCGGCATATTGGTGGAAGATATAAAGGGAGGAGGCGAACGATGGCGCTGGAAGTAGATACAATTTCCGCCACGTGGATCGCCGCGCCCTCCGCCTCCCGCCCCAGCCTTTTCGGCGCCGACTAACTCGGGCGTGCAACCTCCTGCGGCGGGCGCTCTAGCCCGCCGTCCCCGCTGTCGTTCCTTCCCCCAGGAGTTTTGCCATGTCCAAGATCACCACTCCCCGTCCGGGGGCGGCTGCGCCCGAGCTGCGCACCGCTCTGCCCGGCCCCGCCGCCGCCCGCGTCATCGGCGACGACCAGCGCCTCATCTCGCCCTCCTATACCCGCGGCTATCCCCTCGTCGCCCGCCGCGGCCAGGGCATGTTCATCGAAGATCCCGACGGCAACCGCTTCCTCGACTTCACCGCCGGCATCGCCGTCTGCTCCACCGGCCACTGCCACCCCCAGGTGGTCGCCGCCATCCAGCGGCAGGCCGCCGAGCTGATCCACATGTCCGGCACCGACTTCTACTACGACTCCATGGTGCGCGTCGCCGAGGCCCTCTCCGCGACCGCGCCCATGCCCGGCCCGCACCGCTTCTTCTTCAGCAACTCCGGCGCCGAGGCCATCGAGGCGGGCCTCAAGCTCGCCCGTTACCACTCCCGCCGTCCCTACTTCATCGGTTTCTACAACTGTTTCCACGGCCGCACCTTCGGCGCGCTCTCCCTGACCAGCAGCAAGGACAAGCAGCGCGCGCGCTTCGCCCCGCTCCTCCCCGGCTTCTTCCACATCACCTACCCCAACCCCTACCGCCCGCCCCACGGCGCCAGTGACGTCACCGCCGCCTGCCTCGACGAGCTCGAGCGCCTCTTTCGCACCACCCCTCCCGCCGCTGAGGTCGCGGCCATCGTGATCGAACCCGTGCAGGGCGAGGGCGGCTACGTGGTGCCGCCCTCCAGCTTCCTGCAGCAGTTG
>DAIDIF010000036.1 GCA_027451805.1 Acidobacteriota bacterium | reverse complement strand
TGCTGGGCGAGCTGCAGCTTCGCGCCGCCGCGCTGGCACGGGAGCGCGGACTGCGGAACGGCTATCGCACGGTGATGAACGTCGGGCCCGACGCCGGCCAGAGCGTCTTTCATCTCCACTTGCACCTGCTCGGCGGCCGCCCCTTGGCCTGGCCGCCGGGGTAGCCCACGCCTGACGCGCGCGGCGCACGACGCCGGCGGCGCGCGGCCCCGGGTGTGACGGCGGTCATAGCCGAAGGGGCCCGGTGCGGCGCATGGTGGGCCCAGGGGGTGCTCCCGGTGCCGGGCAAAGGCGGCGATCTCACGCCAATCGTTGATCTGACCCTGGCCAAAGGCGCCGGGCCGGTCCGCAGTCAGCGGCCGGTCTACCGGGATTTGCTGCCGCCCTGCAACCATGCCTGCCCGGCCGGGGAAAACATCCAGGCGTGGCTCGATCTGGCCCAGGCGGGCCGTTACCGCGCCGCCTGGGAAGTCCTGGTGCGCGACAACCCCATGCCGGCGGTACACGGGCGGGTCTGTTACCACCCCTGCGAAGGCGCCTGCAACCGCGGCGACCTGGATGCGCCGGTGAGCATCCACGCGGTCGAGCGGTTCCTGGGCGACCTCGCGGCCGCCGAAGGCTGGCCTTACAAGCTGGATGCCCCGCCCAGCGGCCAGCGCGTCCTGGTGATCGGCGCCGGCCCCAGCGGCCTTTCCGCCGCCTACCACCTGGCGCGCCTGGGCCACACGGTCGAGATCCGTGAGGCCGGACCGCTGCCCGGCGGCATGATGCACTTCGGCATCCCCGCCTATCGCCTGCCGCGCGCGACGCTCATGAACGAGGTGCGGCGGATCGAGGCGATGGGCGTCGCCATCACGCTGAACCACAAGGTCGAGGACCTGCTCGCCGAGCGGACCGCAGGAGGCTTCGACGCCGTCTTTGTCGCCATTGGCGCCGGCGTCGCCAAACACGTGGACATTCCCGCGCGCGACGCGGTGCGCGTGTTGGATGCCGTTTCCCTGCTCCACCACGTGAAGCAGGGCGAGCCGCCGCGGCTGGGACGGCGGGTGGTGATTTACGGCGGCGGCAACACCGCCGTGGACGCGGCCCGCACCGCCGCCCGCCTGGGCGTCGAGGACACCCTCATCGTCTATCGCCGCGACCGCAAGCATATGCCGGCGCAGGCGTTCGAAATGGACGAGGCGCTCGAGGAGGGCATCAAGGTCAAGTGGCTCAGCACCATCAAGCAGATCACCGGCTCCGAGCTCACCGTCGAACGGACGGAGCTGGATGCGAACGGCCGGCCCACGCCGACCGGCATCTTTGAAACGCTCCAGGCGGACGCGGTCATCCTGGCGGTCGGCGAAGAGACCGACAGCGGCTTCCTGCGCCGGATCCCCGGCATCGAGTTCGCCGGCGACGGCGTAGTCCGAGTCGGCCCCGACATGATGACCGGCTGCGCCGGCATCTTCGCCGGCGGCGACATGGTCCCCGGCGAGCGCACCGTCACCGCCTCGGTGGGCCACGGCAAACGCGCCGCCCGCCACCTGGACGCCTGGCTGCGGGGCGCACCCCGGCGCGTGGCGCCGCGTCCCGATGTGGTGAACTTCGGCATGCTGCACCTGCCGGTGTACAGCGACGCCGAGCGCAGCGTGCAGGCGGTGCTGGCCGCGGCGGAGCGCGTGCGGGGCTTTGACGAGGTGGTCGCCGGTCTCACCGAGCCCGAGACATTGTACGAGGCGCGCCGCTGCCTTTCCTGCGGCGTCTGCTACGAGTGCGACCAATGTTTCGCGGCCTGCCCCGAGCAGGCCATCGTCAAGCTCGGCCAGGGCAAGCGCTACCAGTTCGAGTACGCCAAGTGCACCGGCTGCGCGGAGTGCTTCGAGCAATGCCCCTGCCACGCCATCTCGCTGATCCCGGAGCGGGAAGGCGCGCGGGCATGACCCGCCGGCCGGCCGCCCTGGACGGCAACACCGCGGTCGCCCACGTCGCCTACCGCGTCAACGAAGTCTGCGCCATTTTTCCGATCACCCCGTCGTCGACGATGGCGGAGCTGGCGGACGAATGGTCGGCGGCGGGCGTCGCCAACCTCTGGGGCAACGTGCCGGTGGTGCAGGAGATGCAGAGCGAGGGGGGCGCCGCCGGCGCGGTGCACGGCGCGCTGCAGGCGGGCGCGCTGACCACCACGTTCACCGCCTCCCAGGGCTTGCTGTTGATGATTCCCAACATGTTTAAGATCGCGGGCGAACTCACGCCCACGGTCTTCCACGTGGCGGCGCGGTCGATCGCCACCCAGGCGCTCTCGATTTTCGGCGATCACTCCGACGTCATGGCGGCGCGCACCACCGGCTTCGCCCTGCTCTCCTCCGCCTCGGTGCAGGAAGCGCACGACACCGCGCTGATCGCGCAGATGGCGACGCTGGAGTCGCGCCTCCCTTTCCTGCACTTCTTCGACGGCTTCCGCACCTCGCACGAGGTCAATACCCTGACGCTGCTGGACGACGCCGACCTCCGCGCGCTGGTGGATGACGATCTGGTGCGCGCCCATCGCGCACGCGCCCTCAATCCCGAGCACCCCTTCATTCGCGGCACCGCCCAGAACCCGGACACCTTCTTTCAGGCGCGCGAGACCGTGAACCGCTTTTACGCCGCCACCCCGGCGATCGTGCAGGCCGCCATGGACCGCTTCGCGGCGCGCACCGGCCGGCAGTATCGCCTGGTCGAGTACGAGGGCCCGCGCGATGCCGAGCGGGTCGTGATCGTGATGGGCTCGGGCGCCGAGACCGCGCGCGCCGCGGCGGCCCGCCTGCGGGCCGCGGGCGAGAAGGTGGGGGTGGTGCAGGTGCGGCTCTACCGCCCGTTCCCGGCGGCGGAGCTGGTGGCGGCGCTGCCGCCCGCCTGCCGCGCCGTCGCCGTGCTGGACCGCACCAAGGAGCCGGGCGCGCCGGGCGAGCCGCTGTATCTCGACGTCGTCGAAGCCCTCGCCCAAGCCGCCGCCCGCGGGGAACGCACGCCCGCGCCGCTGGTGATCGGCGGCCGCTACGGCTTGTCCTCCAAGGATTTCACCCCCGCCATGGCCAAGGCCGTCTTCGACGAACTGAAGCGGCCGGCCGCGAAGAACGGCTTTACCGTGGGCATCACCGACGACGTCACCCACACCAGCCTCGCCCTGGACCCGGGCTTTTCGGCCGAGCCCGAGGAGACGGTCCGCGCCGTCTTCTATGGCCTGGGCTCCGACGGCACCGTCGGCGCCAACAAGAACAGCGTCAAGATCATCGCCGAGGACGCCGGGCTCTACGCCCAGGGCTACTTCGTCTACGATTCGCACAAGTCGGGCGCGCAGACCGAATCCCATCTGCGCTTCGGCCCGCAGCCGATCCGCGCCCCCTATCTGATCGCCTCCGCGCAGTTCGTCGGCTGCCACCAGTTCCCGTTTCTGGAGCGGCGCGACGTGCTGCAGGCCGCCGCCCCCGGCGCCACCTTCCTGTTGAACAGCCCCTACGGCCCGGAGGAGGTCTGGGACCATCTGCCGCGCTCCGCGCAGGAGCGCATCCTGCAGCGCAAGCTGCGCTTCTTCGTGATTGACGCCTCCGGCGTGGCGCAGGAGGCCGGCCTCCCGGGACGCACCAACTCGGTGCTGCAGACCTGCTTCTTCGCGCTCTCCGGCGTGCTGCCGCGCGAGCGCGCCCTCGCCCAGATCAAAACCGCGATTCGCAAGTCGTACGGCGCCAAAGGCGAAGCCGTGGTCCAGCGGAACTTCCAGGCGGTGGACGCCGCGCTGGCGCACCTGCATGAAGTCAAGGTTCCGGGCCAGGCGACCAGCCGGTTCGAGCGCCCGCCCGCCGTCCCTGGACACGCGCCGCCCTTCGTGCGCGAGGTCACGGCGCGCATCCTCGAAGGCCGCGGCGACGAAATCCCGGTGAGCCTGATGCCGGTGGACGGAACCTTTCCCTCCGGCACCGCGGCCTGGGAAAAGCGCAATATCGGCGAAGACGTGCCGGTGTGGCAGCCCGATCTCTGCGTGCAGTGCGGGCAGTGCGGCTTCGTCTGCCCCCATAGCGTCATTCGCTCCAAGTACTTCCACGCGTCCCACCTCGAGGCCGCGCCGCCGGCGTTCCCCTCGGCGCCGGTCAACGCGCGCGGCTATCCCGGCGTGCACTTCACGCTGCAGAGCTACCTCGAGGACTGCACCGGCTGCGGCCTGTGCGTCGAGGCCTGTCCCGCTGTCAGCCCGGCCGATCCGCAGAGCAAGGCCATCAACCTCGCGCCCAAGCGCCCGCGGCTGGAAGCGGCGCGCGCCCACCTCGCCTTCTTCGAGCGGCTGCCGCTGAACGACCGCGCCTGCGTGGATTTCGGCAACGTGCGCGGGGTGCAGTTCCTGCAGCCCCTGTTCGAGTTCTCCGGCGCCTGCGCCGGCTGCGGAGAAACGCCCTATCTGAAGCTCCTTTCGCAGCTTTTCGGCGACCGCATGCTGGTCGCCAACGCCACCGGCTGTTCCTCCATCTACGGCGCCAACCTGCCGGTCACACCCTGGAGCAAGAACCCGGAAGGGCGCGGCCCCGCCTGGTCGAACTCGCTGTTTGAGGACGACGCCGAGTTCGGCCTGGGCTTCCGCCTGGCCGCCGACAAGCACCGCGAGCTGGCGGCTTCCCGGCTCCGCGCGCTGGCGCCCGAGCTGGGCCCGGAGCTGGTGGAGGCCGCCCTCGCCGCCCCCCAGATCCAGGAGTCGCACCTCCGCGCGCAGCGGGCGCGCGTCGCCGAATTGCGCGCCCGGCTGCTGCCGCTCGCCGAGCGCCATCCCGGCGCCCGCGACCTGCTCTCCGTCCTCGACCACCTGGTGCGGCGCAGCGTCTGGATCGTGGGCGGCGACGGCTGGGCCTACGACATCGGCTTCGGCGGACTCGATCACGTGCTGGCGGCGGGCCGCGACGTCAACATCCTGGTGCTCGACACCGAGGTCTACTCCAACACCGGCGGCCAGGCCTCCAAGGCCACCCCGCTCGGCGCCAGCGCCAAGTTCGCCGCCGCCGGCAAGCGCGTCGCCCGCAAGGATCTCGCCCTGCAAGCCATCGCCTACGGCAACGTCTATGTCGCCCAGGTCGCCATGGGCGCCAACCCGCAGCAGACGCTGCTCGCCTTCCGCGAGGCGGAAGCCTACCCCGGCACCTCCCTCATCCTCGCCTACAGCCACTGCATCGAGCACGGCTTCGACCTGCGTTACGGCATGAAGCAGCAGGACCTGGCGGTGGCCAGCGGCTATTGGCCGCTCTTCCGCTATGTCCCGGCCATGCGCGCGATCGGCGAGAGCCCCTTCCGCCTCGACTCGCCCCGGCCGGCGATTCCCTTCCAGGATTACGCCTACAACGAGCTGCGCTACCGCCGGCTCGCGGACACCGACCCCGCCGTGGCCGAGGCGCTCCTGCGCCAGGCGCAGGACATCGTCACCGCCAAGTACCGCACCTACGAAGCCTTCTCCACGCTGCGCGACGGCCCCACCCCGGCTGACGTTACCGCCGCCGCCGGCGCCTGGGGCCTGCCCCAGCCGCCGCTTGACGCGCTCGGCGCCGCGACATAGACTCTCTATGTCATGCGCCCCGGCGAAATTCCTCCCGGCACTCTCGACCTGCTGATCCTGCGCACGCTGGAGCGCGGGGACGCGCCGCTGCACGGGTTCGAGATCGCCAACGTCATCCAGAGCCGTTCCGAAGACATTCTACGCGTCGAGGAAGGCTCGCTGTATCCCGCGCTGCAGCGCCTGCTGCTCAAGGGCTGGATCGCCGGCGCCTGGGGCGCGACCGCGGAGAACCGGCGGGCGCGCTATTACCGGCTGACGCCGGCGGGCCGCAAGCAGTTGGTGGCCGAACGCGCGCGCTTCGCTCAGGTGGTCGGCGCGATCGGCAAAGTGCTGGGCGAGGCGGCATCATGAACCGGCTGGCGGAGCTGGGCCGGCGCCTGGGCGTGCTGCTGCGCTGGCGGCGCACGCGGCGCGAAGTGGAGGAGGAGATGCGGCTGCACCGCGAGTTGCGCGCGCGCGGCACGGGCCGCGCGGCGGCGGAACGCGGGTTCGGCAACGAGCTGCGCCTGCGCGAGCAGAGCCTCGAGGTCTGGGGCTGGAGCTGGCTCGAGTCGCTCGGACAGGACGTGCGCCACGGCCTGCGCCTTTTGGCGCGCACGCCGGCCGCGACCGCGTTGGCGCTGGTCTCGCTCACGCTCGGCATCGGGGCGAACACCGCCCTGTTCACGCTCACCGACGCCGCGCTGCTGCGCGCGCTGCCGGTCGAGCGTCCGCAGCAGTTGGTCCGCATCCTGCTGCGCACTCCCGGCTCGCCGCGCGCCAACGCGACCGTGACCAACCCGCTGTGGGAGCAGATCCGCGAGCGCCAGAACGCGTTTCAATCCGCCTTCGCCTGGAACTTTACCGCGTTCCAGACGACGCGCGGCGGCGAAGAGCGGACCGTCCCCGGCATTTACGCCAGCGGCGGCATCTTCGCCGCGCTGGGCGTGAACGCGGAACGTGGGCGGCTGTTCACCACAACCGACGACTTCCACGGCTGCCCGGCGGTCGCCGACCTCAGCGACGCGTATTGGCGCAGCCGCTTTGGCGGCGCGGATGCGGCGCTGGGCCAGACCATCGAGCTGGCCGGCCACGCCGTCACCGTGATCGGCGTGACGCCGCCGGGCTTTTTCGGCGTTGACGTCGGCACGCCATTCGCCGTGGCGCTGCCGCTGTGCGCCGAAGGGCGGCTGGCGGCCAACCCCATGCTCGGAATCCGCGACGCCTGGTGGCTGCAGGCGATGGGCCGGCTGCAGCCGGGCGAAACCCTGGCCCAGGCGCAAAGCAAGCTCGCCGCGGTGTGGCCCGCGATGCTGGCGGCGACCGTGCCGGCGGGGTATACGCCACGGCAGAAAGCCCGCTACGCCGGCTTGCGGCCCAGCCTGGCGCCGGGCGCGCAGGGGGTTTCGTACCTGGCGCAGCGCTATGGCGCGCCGCTCGAGGTGTTGCTCGCCATCGCCGGCTTGGTCCTGCTGGTCGCCTGCGCCAATCTGGCCGGCCTGATGCTGGCGCGGGGCGCGGCGCGGCGCGAGGAGATCGCGGTGCGGGTTTCGCTCGGCGCCTCGCGCCTGCGGCTGGTGCGGCAGCTGCTCACCGAAAGCCTGCTGCTGGCGGCGGGCGGCGCGGCTCTGGGCGCGGTGTTTGCCGCCTGGGCGTGCCGCGCGGTCGAGCGCTTCCTCTCGGGAGCGCAGGTCGCGGTGGCGCTGCCGCTCGCGCCCGACGCGCGCGTGCTCGCCTTTACGGCCGGCGTGACGCTCGCGACCGTGCTGCTGGTCGGCCTGGCGCCGGCGCTGGCGGCGACGCGGCCGCCCAAGGCGGCGCCGGCCGCGATGCGCCGCCAGGGGCGCGCGCTGCTGGCGGCGCAAATGGCGCTGGCGCTGGTGCTGCTGGCCGGCGCCGGTCTGTTTCTGCGCAGCTTCGTGCGCCTGGCGGGCACGCCGCCGGGCTTCGACCCGGCGCACGTGTTTGTGGTGCAACTGCAGCCGCCGTCGCACACAATCGCGGACACGGCGCTGTTCGCCATGCACCAGCGCGACCTCGGCTTCCTGCGCGCCTTGCCCGGCGTGAGTTCGGCCAGTGAGAGCTTCATGGTCCCGACCAGCGGCATGATGTGGGACGACCGCATGGTGACGAGCGGCGGCGCGCCGCCGGCGCAAATTGACGACGCCTACTTCGATCCGGTGTCGCCCGGCTATTTCGCCACCCTGCGCCAGCCGCTGCTCGCCGGCCGCGATTTCACCGCCGCCGACGGGCCCAACGCCACGCCGGTGATCATCCTCAACCAGGCCGCCGCGCGCGCCCTGTTTCCCGACGGCCGCGCGCTCGGCCGCCAGGTCGCCCGCGGCGACAGCGCCCATCGCCAGCAGGCAACCGTCATCGGCATCACCGGCGATGCCAAGTACACCTCGCTGCGCGCCGCCGATCCACCCACGGCCTACCTGCCATTGGCGCAGCTCGGCAGCGACCAGTTGCCCACCACGGTCTTTGAACTGCGCTCGCCGCTGCCCGAAGCGGCGCTGACGGCGGAGGTGCGCGCCGCCTTCGCGCGCCACGACCCGCAGGCGGTGTTCACCACCGGCACCTTGGAGAACGCGCTGGCGGCGGGCATCAAACCCGAGCGCCTGCTGGCCTGGCTCTCGGCGCTGTTCGGCGGCCTGGCGCTGCTGCTCTCCGCCATCGGCCTCTACGGCAGCGCCGCCTACGCCGCCGCGCGGCGGCGGCGCGAGTTCGGCGTGCGCGTGGCGCTGGGCGCCGAACCGGGCGCCATCCTGCGCCTCGCCCTGGGCGACGCCGCCCAAACCGCCGCGCTCGGCGCCGGCGCCGGTCTGCTCCTGGCCTGGCTGGCGGCGACCGCGCTGCGCGCCACGCTGAGCCGGCTGCTCTACCAGGTGCCCGCCGCCGACCCTGGGACGCTCGCCGGTGCCGCCGTCCTGCTCACCGCCGCCGCCCTCGCCGCCGCCTGGCTCCCCGCCCGCCGCGCCGCCCGCGCCGACCCGCTGACGGCGCTGCGGGAGGAGTAGGACGCGCCTACCGCGCCGCCAGCGCGGCGTGCATCTCCTGCAGCACCTGCACGCGGGGCGAGGCGGCGGCGCGGGAGGCGATGGCCTCGACCGCGGCGTGGGCGGCGGCGATGGTGGTGAGGATGGGGATGCGGTGCTGCACCGCGGTGCGCCGGATGGCCTTTTCCTCGAAGAACTGCTGCCGGCCTTCGGGGGTGTTGACGATCAGCGTCACCGCGCCGCCCTTGAGGACGTCCACAAAGTTCGGCCGGCCTTCGCTCACCTTGAACACCGTCTCCACCTCAATCCCGGCCTGGCGGAACGCCGCCGCGGTGCCGCGGGTGGCGATCAGCTTGAACCCCAGCCCGGCGAGCTGGCGCGCCAGCCCCACGCCGCGCGCCTTGTCGCGGTCGCGCAGCTTGAAAAACGCGGTGCCGCGCTCCGGCAGCGGCTGGCCGGCGGCGAGCTGCGCCTTGGCGAAGGCCTCGCCCATGGTGGGCGCGATCCCCATGACCTCGCCGGTGGAGTGCATCTCCGGCCCCAGCACCGGGTCGGCGCCCTGGAACTTGCCCCAGGGGAACACCGGGCTCTTCACGCAGCAGCGGTCGGCGGTGAACAGCTGCTGGCGCGCCATCACGTCGGGCGGCAACAGCGTCCGCAGCTTCCCCGCCCTGGCCATCACCGTCGCCGCCAGCTTGGCCAGCGGCACCCCGGTCGCCTTGCTCACGAACGGCACCGTGCGCGAGGCGCGCGGGTTGACCTCGAGCACGTAAATCTGCCGCTCGCCGTTTTCGCCGCTGGCGATGGCGTACTGCACGTTCATCAGCCCCACCACCTTGAGCGCCTTCGCCAGCCGCACCGTGTGCTCGTGAATCGCCGCTTGCAGCTCGGGCGAGAGGCTGTAGGGCGGCAGCACGCAGGAGCTGTCGCCGGAGTGGATGCCGGCCTCCTCGATGTGCTCCATGATGCCGCCGATCACCACGTCGCGCCCGTCGGCGATCGCGTCCACGTCCACCTCGATCGCGTCCTCGAGGAAACGGTCGATGAGGATGGGCCGGTCGGAGGAGTACTCCGTGGCCAGCTCCATGTACTCGCGCAGCATCGCCTCGTCGTAGACGATCGCCATGGCGCGTCCGCCGAGCACGTAGGAGGGCCGCACCAGCACCGGGTAGCCGATCTTCGCCGCCACCCGCACCGCCTGCGCGATCGAGGTCGCGGTGCCGTTGTCCGGCTGGCGGATGCCGAGCCGGCGCAGCAGCGCGCCGAAGCGCTTGCGGTCTTCCGCCAAATCGATCGAGCGCGGCGAGGTGCCGATGATCTTGAACCCGGCCCGCTCCAGCGGCAGCGCCAGGTTGAGCGGCGTCTGCCCGCCGAACTGCACGATCACGCCGTCGGCGCGCTCGTGCTCCAGCACCCGCGCCACGTCCTCGAAGGTCAGCGGCTCGAAGTACAGCCGGTCGCTGGTGTCGTAATCGGTCGAAACCGTCTCGGGGTTGCAGTTGACCATGATGGTCTCGAACCCTTTTTCGCGCAGCGCGAACGCCGCGTGGCAGCAGCAGTAGTCGAACTCGATCCCCTGCCCGATGCGGTTCGGCCCCGAGCCCAAAATGGCGATCTTCTTGCGCTCGCCCACCGCCGCCTCGTCCTCCTCCTCGTAGCAGGAGTACAGGTAGGGCGTGAACGACTCGAACTCGGCGGCGCAGGTGTCCACCCGCTTGTACACCGGCAGCAGGCCGAAGGCGTGGCGGCGCGAGCGCACCGCCTCTTCCGGCGCGCCGGTGAGTTCGGCGATGCGGGCGTCGCTCAGCCCGCTGCGCTTCGCCTGCCGCAACTCCTCGCGCTCCACCCGCTCCAGGCCGCCGCTCGCCGCCAGCGCCTGCTCCTGCCGCGCGATGCGCTCGATCTGGCGCAGAAACCACGGATCCACGCCGGTCCAGTCGTGCACGTCCTCCACCGTCATCCCGCCTTCGCCCAGCGCGTGCCGGATGTAGGCCAGCCGCTCCGGGTGCGGCGTCACCAGGCGGGTGATGACCTTCTCCGGATCGATCGAGAGGCTGCCGCGCCGCTTGCCCGTCTCCAGCGAGCGCACGCCCTTGAGCAGCGCCTCCCGGAAGGTCCGCCCGATCGCCATCACCTCGCCCACCGACTTCATCTGCGGCCCCAGCGTCTCGTCGGCGCCGGGGAACTTCTCGAACTGCCACTTCGGGATCTTCACCACCACGTAATCCAGCGTGGGCTCGAAGCAGGCCGGCGTCTTGCGGGTGATGTCGTTGGCGATCTCGTCCAGGGTGTAGCCCACCGCCAGTTTCGCGGCGATCTTGGCGATGGGAAACCCGGTCGCCTTCGACGCCAGCGCCGAGGAGCGCGACACGCGCGGGTTCATCTCAATCACGATCATGCGCCCGTCGCGCGGATTGACCGCGTATTGGATGTTCGAGCCGCCGGTATCCACGCCGATCTCGCGGATCACCTTGATCGAGGCGTCGCGCATCGCCTGGTACTCGCGGTCGCTCAGCGTCTGCGCCGGCGCCACCGTGATCGAGTCGCCGGTGTGCACGCCCATGGGGTCGAAGTTCTCGATCGAGCAGACGATGATGACGTTGTCGGCGTGGTCGCGCATCACCTCCAGCTCGTACTCCTTCCACCCCAGCACGGTCTCCTCCACCAGCACCTCGTGCACCGGCGAGAGGTCGAGGCCGCGGCCCAGCATGAGCGCGAACTCCTCGCGGTTGTACGCCAACCCGCCGCCGGTGCCGCCCAGGGTGAACGAGGGGCGGATGATCAACGGATAGGAGGTCGCGAACTCGAGCCCGTCGCGCAGGTTGTTCACCAGGCGCGAGCGCGCCGTCTCCAACCCGATCGCCTGCATCGCGTCCTTGAACAGCAGCCGGTCCTCGGCCTTCTTGATCGCCTCCAGCTTGGCGCCGATCAGCTCGATCCCGTACCGCTCCAGGTCGCCCGCGTCGGCCAGCTCGACCGCCAGGTTGAGCGCCGTCTGCCCGCCCACCGTCGGCAGCAGCGCCACCCCGCCCGCGGGCGAGGCTTCGCGCTTCAGCACCTCAGCCAAGTAGGCGCGCGTCAGCGGCTCGATGTAGGTGCGGTCGGCCAGCTCCGGGTCGGTCATGATGGTCGCCGGGTTGGAGTTCACCAGCACCACCTCGAAGCCGTCGGCGCGCAGCGCCTTGCACGCCTGCGCGCCGGAGTAGTCGAACTCGCACGCCTGGCCGATCACGATCGGCCCCGAACCCAGGATGATGACCTTGCGGATGTCGTGGCGGCGCGGCATCAGGCCCGGTCTCCGGTCATCATGCGCACAAACTCGGCAAACAGATAGTGCGAGTCGTGCGGGCCCGGCGCGGCCTCGGGGTGGTACTGCACGCTGAACAGCGGCAGCGAGCGGTGGCGCAGCCCTTCGAGCGTGTTGTCGTTCAAGTCGAAGTGGGTGAGCTCGACATCGGTTAGCGGCAGGCTGTCGGGATCCACCGCGAAGTTGTGGTTGTGGGCGGTGATCTCGATCTGCCCGGTGGCTTCGCGCCGCACCGGATGGTTGCCGCCGTGATGGCCGAACTTCAGCTTGTACGTCCTGCCCCCCAGCGCCAGCCCGGTCAGCTGGTGCCCCAGGCAGATGCCGAAGATCGGAACCCGCCCCAGCAGCGCCCGGATGTTCTCCACCGCGTAGGTGCAGGGCTCCGGATCGCCCGGACCGTTGGAAAGGAAGACCCCGTCGGGGTGCAGCGCGAGCACGTCGGCGGCTGCGGTCTTCGCCGGCACCACGCGCACGCGGCAGCCGTGCGCGGCGAGCTGGCGCAGGATGTTGCGCTTGATGCCGAAGTCGTAGGCCACCACCAGCGGCGCCGCCAGGGGCGCTTCCGGCGCATACCCGTCATACGCCGCCGCCGCGGTCACCGTCCGCGCCAGATCGGTGCCGGCCATCTCCGGCAGCGCCTGCGCCCGCGCCTGCAACGCCTCGACGCTTTCGCCCGTGCCGATCACCCCGCGTTTCGCCCCGTGCTCGCGCAGATGCCGCACCAACGCGCGGGTGTCGATCTCGGCCAGCACCGGGATGCGGTGGCGGCGGAGATAGGTCTCCACGACTTCCTGGCTGCGCCAGTTGCTGGCAATGGCCGAGAACTCACGCACGATCAGGCCCTCGAGCCAGGGCCGGCCGGCTTCGTCGTCCTCCGGCGTGGCGCCGTAGTTGCCGATCTGGGCCGCCGTGAGGCAGACAATCTGGCCGGCGTAGCTGGGGTCGGTGCAGATCTCCTGGTAGCCGGTCATCGCGGTGTTGAACACCACCTCGCCCGCGCCCGGAGCTTCCCCCGCCGCCGCCAAGCCGCGGCCGCGAAACACACGGCCATCTTCCAGCACCAGTACGGCCTCCATCCGCCTCCTCACCCACGCCTGGATTGGTGACCCGCTGGCCGATGCGCCGTTGGATCAAATAATTCTACCAAAGGGCGCCGCTGGCTTGACCAACGCAAGCTGCCGCGGCATGATGCGAAGCGAACCATGCCGCTGGAGACGCTCGCCCCGCTCGCTGACAACTTCTGCATCGGCTGCGGTGACGCCAACCCGCAGGGGCTCAAGCTGACCTTCCAGCTCGACCGCGAGGCGCGGCGCGTCAGCGGGCGATTCCGCTTCGGCAAGCAATACCAGGGCAGCGGCGGCATCCTGCACGGCGGCATCATCGCGCTGGTGTTCGACGAGGCCATGGGCAAGCTCAACCGCCTGCACGACGTGCGCGCGGTCACCGCCGAGCTTTCGATCTCCTACCTGCGCCCGGTGCCCTGCGAAGCCGACGTCTCCGTCGAGGCCTGGGAGACGCGCCGCGAGGGCCGCAACCTCTTTCCCGAAGCCGAGCTGCGCGATGCCGCCGGGCGCGTGCTGGCGCGCGCCACCGCCCGCTTCGTCGCCATCGGCCCGCGCTGAGGGAACCGCGCATGCGCCGCCGCACCTTCCTCGAAAACGCGGCCGCAGCGGCGGCGCTGGCGGCGCTGCCGCCGGGCGCGCGCGCCGCCGCGCCGCGTCCCCGCCGTTTCCGCGTCGGTGCGAACGCCTTCGAGCTCGACGGCCGGCCGATCGTGCTGCGCTCCGGCTCCATGCACTATCCCCGCGTCCCGCGCCCCTACTGGCGCGACCGGCTGCGCAAGCTGCGCGCCATGGGGCTGAACACGCTCTGCACCTACGTCTTCTGGAACGAGCACGAGGCCCGGCCGGGCGAGTTCGACTTCACCGGCCAGCGCGACGTCGCCGCCTATATCCGCGCGGCACAGGAGGAAGGCCTTTGGGTGCTGCTGCGTCCCGGCCCGTACGTGTGCAGCGAATGGGACTTCGGCGGCTTTCCGGCCTGGCTGTTGGCGACCGACGGGCTCGAGGTCCGCAGCCGCGACCCGCGCTTTCTCGCCGCCGCGGGGCGCTACTTCAACCGGCTCGCCGAGGAGCTCGCGCCGCTCGAAGCCGAACGCGGCGGCCCCATCCTCATGGTCCAGGTGGAGAACGAGTACGGCTCCTACGGCCGGGACATTGAGTACCTGGGCGCGATCCGCGATCTGATCCGCACGGCGGGATTCCGCGCGCCGCTTTATACCTCGAACGGCCCGGGCATGAACATGCTGCGCCACGGCTCGCTGCCCGATTGCGCCAGCGTGATCAACTTCGGCGACGGCGACTCGCCGGAGAAGGCCTTCGCCGTGCTGCAGCGCTTCCGCCCCAAAGGCCCGCGCATGTGCGGCGAGTTTTGGGATGGCTGGTTCGACCATTGGGGCGAGCACCACCACACCACCCCGCCCGCGCACTCCGCCCAAGGCCTCGACTGGATGCTCTCCCGCGGCATCTCCTGCAACCTCTACATGGCCCACGGCGGAACGTCGTTCGGCTTCATGGCTGGCGCCAACTTCGACCGCCGCTACCAGCCCGACACCACCAGCTACGACTACGACGCCCCGCTCGATGAGGCCGGCCGCCCCACGCCGAAGTTTCACGCCCTGCAAGCCGTGCTGCGCACGCACCTCGAACCCGGCGAGCGCCTGCCGGGCCTGCCCCCACCCCTGCCGGCGGTCTCGATTCCCTGGTTCGACCTCACTGGGCGCGCTCCCCTGTCGCAGTTGCTGCAGGCAGGGCGCCCTG
>DAIDIF010000035.1 GCA_027451805.1 Acidobacteriota bacterium | reverse complement strand
TTTTATGTAAATCGGCGCTACGCCTTTGATTCTGCTGGGTCGCTCGTCGTAAAGGGCCATTCCGCCACTACCGATGGCATTGACTGGCGCGGACCGCTTACGCCGGGCCGGGGCCCCTGGAGCCCCGGCTTGCGGTCCCCGCGATTCGCAAGTTTTCAAACTGCCGCGGGCCGCGTTCTTTGCGGCCGCCGCCCTGGGGCGTGCAGAGGCTGGCCCTCCGCCGGACAGCAATCTGATGCGGGGTTGAAGGAAAGGGTGGCCCGCGGCGAACCGACTCGGCTTGCGGGCTTGAACTCGCCAACGGGACGGGGGCGGGCCACCCTTGGGAGTTTCGCGGCCTCCACGCGCCGACTTGGCCCACGGCGCCAACGGTGCGACCCCCGCGTTAGGACCCTTCGGCGCGGTGCTGCCAGACGGCGCGGCCGATGAAGAAGGGGCCCATGTGCTCGATGTAGTTCGAGGTCTGGCGGGTCTTGCGCATCGCCTGGATGCAGGCGGAGAGCGGATGCAGTTCCGCGCCGATGACGCCGATGACGAAGTCGTTGTCGTTGCGGTCCATGCCGAAGCAGGCGAGGCGGACGTCCTGGGCGTAGCCGGCCGTGCCGAAGGCGTGGCCGATGGCGCCGTGCTCGCGCAGGATGGCGGTCTGCTCGTCCGCCGGCAGCGTCTGGAAGCTGCCGCGCCGCCGCAGCGGGTACCACACCGCCCATGGCATCTCGGGCGCGGTCACCGAGCGCCGCGGCTTGTGCAGCAGCCAGTCCTCGAGCTCGGGCTCGTGGCCGAGGGCGTAGGTGCGGCCGAACATGGTGAAGTCGGGTCTGGGCTCGAGCTCGTCGAAGGGTGGATGGTGAAGGCGCGAGCGGAGCTGGGTGAGAAAGTAAGCCGGATCCTCGCTCCAGGTGAGCAGGGCGACCCCGAGCGGATCGTTGAGGTCCTCGTAGAGCACGCCTTCGAGACCGGAGGCGCGCAGCGCATGCACCAGACCGGGCGTCGCGCGGCAGCCGGTGAAGGCGAGCAGTTGCATGAAGAGGCGGCGCTCGCTGACCTGGCGCTGGCCGGCGCGCTCGCCGCCGAATTCGCGAAGTTCCATTTCAGCTTTCATGATTTCTGCGCTTGGGCGGCGGCGACGAGGTCGCGGCCGGTCATCTCGGGCGGCTCGGCGAGGTGCAGCAGGCCGAGGATGGTGGGCGCGATATCGCGCAGCGAGCCGTCGGCGCGCAGCGCCGGCGGGGGCGCGCCGGGGGCGGCTTCGCCGGCGAGGATGAAGGGGACGGGGTTGGTGGTGTGGTAGGTATGCGGGCCGCCGGTTCCGGGGACCAGCATCTCCTCGGCATTGCCGTGATCGGCGGTGACCAGCAGCACGCCGCCGCGGCGGCGGATGGCGGCTGCGATGGCGCCCAAGCCGGCGTCCACGGACTCGACGGCGCGAATGGTGGGCGGGATCTTGCCCGAGTGGCCGACCATGTCGGCGTTGGCGAAGTTGACGACAATCAAGTCGAAGGCGCCTTTATCCACGGCCTGGACGACAGTCGAGGCGACCTCGGCGGCCGACATCTCCGGTTTGAGGTCGTAGGTGGGAACCTTGGGCGAGGGCACCAGAGTGCGCTCCTCGCCGGGGAAGGCGGCCTCGACGCCGCCGTTGAAGAAATAGGTGACGTGAGCGTATTTTTCAGTCTCCGCGACGCGCAGGTTGCGCAGGCCGCGGTCGGCCATCACCTGGGCCAGGATGTGGGTGAGCGATATCGGCGGGAAGGCGATGGGCAGATCGAAGGCCTTGTCGTAGCGGGTCATGCAGACGTAGTGCAGCGGCGCGGGCGTTTCGGCGGTGGGAATGGCCGCTTCCAGCGCCTCGTCCGCGCCACCGGAGCGGGTCAGGGCGCGCGTGATCTGGCGGGCGCGGTCGGCGCGGAAGTTGAAGTTGATCACGGCATCGTCCGGGCGGATCGGGGCGTCGGCGAGCACCGTGGGGATGACGAACTCGTCGGTCTCGCCGTGCTCGTAGCTGGCGCGCAGGGCTGCATCCACTGCATCCGGCGCGCTCGCCGCGCGCGGTCCGGCGGCATGCACCATGGCGTTGAAGGCGAGGCGGATGCGCTCCCAGCGGCGGTCGCGATCCATGCCGTAGTAGCGGCCGCCGACGGTGGCGACCGCGCCGATCGAGTACTCCCGCATCTTCCGGCCGATTTGGGCGAGGTAGTCGCGGCCGGAGTGGGGGGCGGTGTCGCGGCCGTCGGTGAAGGCGTGCAGCCAGACGCGCTCGACGCCCTCCTTTTTCGCGAGGCGGAGCAGGGCGTAGAGATGATTGAGGTGGGAGTGGACGCCGCCGTCGCTGCACAGGCCGAGCAGATGCAACGCATGGCCGCGGGCCTGGTGCATGGCGCCCAGCAGCGCGGGGTTGCGGTCGAAGGCGCCGGTGGCGATGGCCTCGTCTATCCGGGTGATATCCATCTGGACGATGCGGCCGGCGCCGATGTTGAGATGGCCGACCTCGCTGTTGCCCATCTGGCCCTCGGGCAGGCCGACGAAGGGGCCGGAGGTGTGGATTTGGGTATGGGGAAAATCGTGCAGCAGGCGGTCGTAGTTGGGCTTGCGCGCCAGGGCGATGGCGTTGCCGGGGCCGGGCGGGGCGCAGCCCCAGCCGTCGAGGATGACGAGGACGATGGGCTTGGGGATCGGAGGCATGGCGTTCCTGCGGCTCAGGCCTGCGTCGCCGCGGCGGGACGGGCGAGCGCGGCGCGGCCGGGGAAGCGGGCGGCGGCGCCGAGTTCCTCCTCGATACGCAGCAGTTGGTTGTACTTGGCGATGCGGTCGGTGCGGCTGGCGGAGCCGGTCTTGATCTGGCCGGCATTGGTGGCGACGGCGAGGTCGGCGATGAAGGTGTCCTCGGTTTCGCCGGAGCGGTGGGAGATGACGGCGGTATAGGCGTTTTCGCGCGCCAGGCGGACGGTCTCGATCGTCTCGGTGACGGTGCC
>DAIDIF010000034.1 GCA_027451805.1 Acidobacteriota bacterium | reverse complement strand
TGGAGACGTAGCTCGCGGTGTTGGCGACGTAGATGCGGTTCTGGTTCTTCGGATCCACGGTGACGTCGGCGAAGTCGAAGGCGCGGCCGATGATGCGGCGCTCGTCGTTCACCATGCGCCAGGTTGCGCCGGCGTCGTTGGAGAGGTAGATGCCGCCGCCCTTGCGGGCTTCGACCCAGGCGTAGATGCGATTGGGGTTGCTGGGCGCGATGCCGATGCCGATGCGGCCGAGGCGGCCGCTGGCCCAACTGGGCAGGCCGGCCGTGAGTTGATGCCAGGTGGTGCCGCCGTCGGTGCTTTTATAAAGGCCATCGCCCGAGCCTTCGTACATGGCCCAGGGGGTGTATCGCGACGCCCAAAGATCGGCGTAGACGATCTGCGGGTTGGCCGGATCGAAGACCACCTGGGGCGAGCCGGTGCCGGCGTTCTTGTAGAGCACGCGCTGAAAAGTCTTGCCGCCGTCGGTGGAGCGGTAGACGCCGCGCTCGGGGTTGGGACCGTAAGGATGGCCGAGCACGGCGACGAAGAGGCGGTCGGGGTTGGTGGGGTCCACGGCGATCGCGCCGATCTGCTGGCCGTGGCGCAGGCTGAGATGCGTCCAGGTGCGGCCGGCGTCGTTGGAACGATAGATGCCGTCACCCACGGAAAGATCGGGACGGCGCAGGCCTTCGCCGCTGCCGACGTAGATGATGTTGGGGTTCGACGGCGCCACCGCCAGCGCGCCGATCGAGCCCGTGGGCTCGTGGTCGAAGATGGGATGCCAGGTGTTGCCGTAGTCGGTGCTCTTCCAGACGCCGCTGTCCACGCCGCCGAAGTAGAACACGCCGGGCCGGCTGGGCACGCCGCTGACGGCGACCACGCGTCCGCCGCGGAAGGGGCCGATCAGGCGCCAGCGCATGCCCTGGAAGAGCGCCGGACTAAACCCGCCCGCCGACTGCGCCAACAAACAGCCCGCGCCCAGCAACAGCGCGACCGCCATCCTCCGGAACCCGTTGCGCGACATCCACCCCTCCCGGTACGACAGGGTTTAGCGTAGCCCAAGCCGGGCGCGGCTCATAACATTTCCGGCGGCGGACCGGCCGGGACGGGCCGCACCTCGATGGGCATGTTCAGCGGCGCGCCGCCGGGGCCGGGCGCGGCCGACGCGCGGGCGGCGATGGCGTAGGCACGGTCGGGGCTTTCGACGTCCACAATCCAGAAGCCGGCGAGGAATTCCTTGGATTCGGGGAAGACGCCGTCGGTGATGGGCAGGCCGTCCTTGTCGGCGCGCACCCGTTTCGCCTGGTCGGGGAAGGTCAGGCCCTCGGCCAAAACCAGCTCGCCGGATTCGTGCAAGTCCTTGGCCAGCTTGCGCATATGGGCAATGTGAGCGCGGAAATCGTCTTTGGACCAGGACAGCACCCACCCGTCGCCGCGCATGGTGTTCATCATCAGCATGTATTTCATCAAGCAGACTCCCTGGGTATTTTGCGCCGGTCGGCGGCGCAGTCACCGTGGAGTCGGAGCCGGGCGGGGTTTTTCTACATCGCGCCGCCGGAAGAATTTCGCCGGAACCGGCGGGGCGGCGCCGGCGTAGATTCGGCATGGACGAATTGTGGCGCGACTTCCGCCTGGCGGCGCGGCGGCTGCGGCGCGAGCCGGGATTTGCCGCGGTGGCGCTGCTGACACTGGCGCTGGGCATTGGCGCCAACACGGCGATCTTTTCCATCGTGGACGGGGCGCTGCTCAAACCGCTGGCCTACCCGCAGCCGGACGAGCTGGTGTCGCTGCAACTCTCGATTCCGCAGTTTGCCTCGCGTTATCCGGTGATTCCGGTGGGGCCGTGGATCTTCCAGAAGTGGCGGGGGCGCTCGCGCGATCTGAGCGCAATCTCCATCGTCAGCCCGGGCACCTATGACCTGACCGGCGCCGGGCGGCCGCAGCAGGTGCGGGTGGCGCGGGTGTCGGCGAGCCTGTTTGCGGTGATGGGCGTGAACCCACGGCTGGGACGCGCGTTTTTGCCGTCCGAGGATCAGCCCAACCGCAACCACGTCGTCATCCTTAGCGACGCGTTCTGGCACAGCCAGTTTCACGCCGACCCCAACGTCCTCGGGCACAGCATCGACCTCAACGGGCAAGCCTGCCAGATCGTGGGGGTGATGGGGCCGAAGTTCCGCTTTCCGCAGGGGCCGGAGTTGGGCCAGCTGATCGGCGCCGGCATCCCCGGCCCGATCGAGCTGTTCAAGCCGGCGGGCGTGGACTTCGCCAAGGCGCCGCCGATCGGCAACTTCAACGAAGGCGTGTTCGCGCGCATGCGGCCGGGGGTGACGGTGGAGGCGCTGCGCGCCGAGCTGCAGGGCATCACCACCGCGGCGGAAACGGCGGCGCACACCACCGGGCAGGTGACGATCAACGTGGTGGCGCAGTCGCTGCGCGACGAGATCGTCGGCGACCACACGCTGGGGCTGTGGCTGCTGCTGGGGGCGGTGGGCGCGATCCTGCTGATCGTCTGCCTCAATCTGGCTAACCTGCTGCTGGTGCGGGTGCACGCGCGCGGGCACGAGTCGGCGATCCGCATGGCGCTGGGCGCGAGCCGCGGACGGCTGCTGCGCGAAACCGTGACCGAAGGCGTGTTGCTGGGCCTGGTGGGCGGAGCACTGGGCGTGGGCGGGGCGTACGCGGCGGTGCGGGCGCTGGTGGCGGCGGCGCCGGCGGGGATTCCGCGGCTGGACGAGATCGGCATCAACGGCGCGGTGCTGGCGTTCGCGCTGCTGCTGGCGCTGGCGAGCGGAATCTTCTTCAGCCTGTGGCCGGGGCTGCGGGCGGCGGGCTCGGATCCGCAGCGCGCGCTGCGCGCCGGCGGCCGCGGCCTGGGCGAAGGCCGCCACCGCGGGCGCGAGGTGCTGGTGGGGGCGCAGAGCGCACTGACGGCGGCGCTGCTGATTGTCGCCGGGCTGCTCACCGCCAGCTACCTGCGGCTGACGGGCGTGAACAAGGGCTTTGACACGCGCCACGTGCTCACCGTCACCGCCAAATGGCCCGCCGGCGATCGCACCCAGCGCGCCGCGCTCTGGCACGATGCGCTGGCCAAGCTGCGGACGCTGCCGGGAGTGAGCACGGCAGGACTGATCGACGTGCTGCCGATGCAGGGCACCAACGACGTGGACCTGATCTCGCGGCCGGGCGACACGCGGCCGTTCGCCGACCGGCCGCTGGCGCTCTACGCCGGCGTCAGCCCGGATTACTTCCAGGCGATGGGCATTCCCCTGGAGCACGGCCGCAGCTTCACCGCAGCCGAGATGCAGACGGCGCTGGGCAACGGTAAACAGCGGAGCAAGCGCGTCATCGCCACGGTGATTTCGGCCGCAACGGCGGCGCAGGTGTGGCCGGGGACCAACCCCCTGGGCCAGGTCTTCACGCAGGCCGATACGCAGCCCACGTTCCAGGTGGTGGGCGTGGTGGGCGATGTGCGCTGGCGCAGTCTCGACCATCCGCCCGGACCCACCGTCTACGTGCCCTACACCTATAACGTGCCCAACGGCGTGGGCTTCACCCTGCGCACGCCGGGCAGCGCCGCCGCGCTGGCGGGCAGCGTGCGCCAGGCGATCTGGAGCGTGCAGCCCGACGCCGCGGTGCCGCACGTCGAGACCATGGGCGCGGTGGTGGCGCAGTCGGTGGCCTCGCGCCGCTTCCAGATGGACCTGGTGCTCGCTTTCGCGCTGACGGCGCTGTTTCTCGCGGCGCTGGGCATCTACGGCGTGGTGGCGTACGCGGTGGCGCGGCGCGGGCAGGAGATCAGCATCCGCATCACGCTGGGAGCGGGCCGCGGCCATCTTTACCGCCTGGTGATGGGCCAGGGGCTGACGCCGGTGGTGATCGGGCTGGCGCTGGGGGTGATCGGCGCGCTGGCCGGCGGGCGGCTGCTCGCCAGCCTGCTGTACGGCGTGCACGCCAGCGATCCGGCGGTGATCGCGCTGGTCAGCCTGACGCTGCTGGCGATCGCCGCGCTCGCGTGCGCGCTGCCGGCGCGGCGGGCGGCGCAGACCGATCCGGTGCAGGCGCTGCGCTGAGCGCGGGCTCCGCCGCGCCGGCGGCGAAGAATGCCTCCACCTCGGCGAGCTCGCCGGTCACACGATACTCGGGCAGGCTGCGCAGGAACTGCTGGCCGTAGCCCTTGCTGCGGATGCGGGCATCGAGGAGCGCCACCACGCCGCGATCGCGGGAGGAACGGATCAGGCGGCCGAAGCCCTGCTTCAACGCCAGCACCGCCTCCGGCACCTGAAACTCGGCAAAGGGGTTGCGCCCCTGCTCGCGCAGCGCGGCAATGCGCGCCGCCACCACGGGATCGCCGGGCGAGGCGAAGGGCAGGCGGTCGACGATGACGCAGCTAAACTGCTCGCCCTGCACGTCGACCCCCTGCCAGAAGCTGCTGGTGGCGAACAGCACCGCGCCCGGCGTCGCCCGGAAGCGCTCGAGCAGCACGTGGCGCGGCGCCTCACCCTGCAGCAGCAGCGGAAACGCCAGCCGCCCCGCCAGCCGCTGATGGAACCAGCGCATCTGCGCCAGCGAAGTGCAGAGCACGAAGGCGCGGCCGCGCGAGGCGGCGAGGATGGCGGCAATCTCCTCCGCCGCGGCGCTGGCATAACCCTCGGCCGTGGGCGGCGGCAGGTGCGCGGGGAGATAGAGCAACGCCTGCTCGGCGTAACGAAAGGGCGAGGCCACCACCTGCTCGCGCGCGTGCTGGATGCCCAGCCGCTGGCGGACGTAGTCGAACTGGCCCTCCACCGCCAGCGTGGCCGAGGTCAGGATCACCGTGTCGGTGGCCTCAAACAGCATCTCGCGCAGCCGCTCGGAGACGTCAATGGGCGAGGCCTGCAGGAAGACGCCACGGCCGCGGCGCTCGATCCAATAGACCACGCCTTCTTCCTCGCTCTCGAGCACGTAAGCCAGCTTGGCCCGCGCTTCCGCCAGGCGGCGGAGCAGGTTGTGGATCTCTTCGGGTTTGTCGTCCAGCGCCTGCAGTCCGGCCTCCAGGTGCGCCGCCGCCTGCATGAAGCCGTCGTAGGCGTCCGCGTGCTGGTCGAGGAACTCCTGCTTGCGGTCGAGCGGCGCGCGGCCCTCGCGCGCCCCCAGGGCGAGAAACAGCTTCTGCGCATCGATTCGCAGCCGCTCGCAGCGCGGCTGCAGCTCCGCCGGATTGCAGTCGAGCTGGCGCAGCGTGGCGGCGGCGTCGCGCGCCAGATCCTCGACCTGATGGCTGCTGACGCCGACGCCGAAGTACTGCCCGGCGGTGGATTCGAGTTCGTGCGCCTCGTCGAACACCACGGCATCGTAGGGCGGCAGCACACCGGGCAACTCCTGGCGCTTGAGCATGAGGTCGGCGAAGAAGAGATGGTGATTCACCACCACCAGGTCGGCCTCGCTGGCGCGCTGGTGCAGCAGCGTCAGGAAGCACTGGTCGAAGCGCGGGCACTTGCCGCCGGTGCAGGTTTCGCGGCGGGCGTTGAGCCGCTGCCAGAGGGGATGATTGTCGGGCAGGAAGTCCAGCTCCGCCTGATCGCCGGCCACACTCCCCGCCGCCCAGGCCCGAATGCGGCGGTAGTGGTCGAGCTCTTCCCGCTCGAGCAGGGTGGGCTGCGCCTCCATTTGCTCGATCTTGACTTTGCAGGCGTAGTTGCCGCGGCCCTTCATGCTGACCACGCGCAGCTCGCGGCCGAGAGCGCGCGCCAGCAACGGCACGTCCTTGGCCACCAACTGTTCCTGCAGGTTGCGGGTTCCGGTCGAAAGCAACACCCGGCGCTGGCCGAGCAGCACCGGCAGCAGGTAAGCCAGGGTTTTGCCGGTGCCGGTGCCGGCTTCGATCAGCAGATGCCGGCGCTCTTCCAGCGCCTGGGCCACCGCCTCGGCCATTTCCACCTGCCCGGGCCGGAACTCGTACCCGGGGTGAGCCTGCTGCAACAGCCCGCCGCGGCCAAAGAAACGGTGAAAACTCGGCGCGGCCGTGGGCGGCATATAGGCAGTTTAGCTTCCCTTCAGATAAGATTAAGGTTTATGGCCAAGCTGGCAAGTCCACGGAAGTCCGCGCCCGAATCCAAACCCGCCAAGAACCAAAACGGGAAGGCGGCCAAGCCGGCGGTGGCCGGCGCCAAAGCGCAGAAGCCTTCACCGCGCAACGACGTTGGCGACAAGATCGTGCACCTCATCGCCGAGGAGATGGCGGTGGAAGAGGCGGAACTGACGCCGAACGCCTCCTTCAAGGACGACCTGCACCTGGATGAGATTGACGTGGCGGAGCTGCTGATGCAGGCCGAGCACGCCTTCGGGGTGGGGCCGTTCAGCGAGTCGGATTGGGAGAAATGCGCCACGGTGGAAGACTTCGTCCACCTGGTGAGCAAGCGGATCGAGGCCAAGCGCGGCCGCAAAGCCGCCCGCGGCTAGGGCGGGGAGGCATGGCGCGCCGGCGCAGTTCGTTTCGGGGACTGGGATGCCTGCTGCTGGGGGTCATCCTGGCGGCGGGCACGGCGCTGTGGTTCTACTGGCGCCATCGCCCGGCGCTGCAACAGGGCTGGCAGCACGCCTGGGCCGATCTTACCGGCAAGCATGCGAAGTCGCAGCGCGCGGCCAACGCGCAGTTTTTGACCGTGGAGCAACTGCTGCAGCGCAAAGCGGGCGCGGGCGCGCCGGCCACGGTGCGGGTGGAGGCGCAGCTCGAAGGCTTGCAGCTCGATCACGGCGCGGTGCGGCTGGAACTGGCCTCCCTGGTGAATCCGGCACTGCGCGTGAACGCGGAGATCCCCGGTCCCAAGGCGAAGTCGCCGCTCTACGACGAGCTGCGCGAGGACGTGATGCTGCGCTTCGGGCAGGTGACGGACAAGCTCATGCCGCCGGCGGCGCCCACGCGGGTGATCGTCACCGGCACGGCGGTCACCGGGCCGGGCGGGCTGGAGCTGCGTCCGGTCACCGACCTGCACGTGGAATAGCGGTGTAACCCGCGAACGTTTCGCCGGTAGATGCGTATAGCCCGGCAGGAGGGGCTCGCCCGTGCTCCAGGATCTTCGCTATGCGTTCCGCATGCTGCGGCGGGCGCCGGGGTTTGCCGCCATGGCGGTGCTGGTGCTGGCGTTGGGCATCGGCGCCAACACCGCCATCTTCAGCCTGGTCAACGCCATCCTGCTGGAGCGCCTGCCGTTCGCGCACCCGCAGCAGTTGGTGCGCATGTACGAGACCGAGTCGGCGCCGGGCAGCTTTCCGCTCTCGGGCCCGGACTTTCCCGACTGGCAACGGCAGAGCCGGCTCTTCGCCGGCATGACGCTGGCCGACTACGCGCGCAACATGAACTTGACCGGCGGCGGCGGGCCGCCGCAGCGGGTGACGGGCCTGCCGGTGGAGGACAACTTCTTCCGGCTGCTGGGCGTGCGCGCGGCGCTGGGACGGACGTTCGTCGCGGGCGAGAGCCGGCCGGGCAAGGACCAGGTCGTGGTGCTCAGCTACGCGCTGTGGCAGAGCCGGTTCGCCGGCGATCCGGGCGTCGTTGGCCGCAAGATCGAGGTCGACGGCCTGCCGTTCACGGTCGTCGGCGTCGCGCCGCGCAACTTCCGCCTGGACCGGCAGGTGCAGCTCTGGACCGGGATGAGCATGGCGCCGGCCGCGCTGGGCATGCGCGGCAACCACAGCTACAGCGCCATCGGGCGCATGAAGCCGGGGGTGACGCTGGCCCAGGCGCAGGCGGAAATCAGCGCCATCGCGGCGCGGCTGGCGCGCGAATACCCCAACTCGAACGCCACCACCGGCGCGCACCTGGTCCCGCTGCGCCAGGCGCTGGTGGGCAAGAGCCAGCGCGCCTCGCTGTGGACGCTGATGGCGGTGGTGGGGGTGGTGCTGCTGATCGCCTGCGCCAACCTCGCCAACCTGCTGCTGGCGCGGGCGCTGGGGCGGCAGCGCGAGATGGCGGTGCGGCTGGCGCTGGGCGCACGCCGCGGGCATATCCTGCGGCAGTTGCTCACCGAAGCGGTGCTGCTGGCGCTGCTCGGCGCCGGGGCGGGCGCGCTGCTGGCGGAAGCCGCGGTGCGCGCGGTCAGCGCAACACCGCTGTTCCCGCTGCCGCAGTTCAATGCGCTCGGGGTCAACGGCGCGGTGCTGGGCTTTACCGCGCTGCTGGCGCTGGGCTGCGGCTTGCTGTTCGGCCTGGCGCCGGCGTGGCAGCTGACGCGCCCGCGCCTGGCGGACGAGCTCACCGCCGGCGCGACCACGCCGGGCGGGCGGCGCCGCCGGCTGAGCGACGCGCTGATCGTCGGCGAGATCGCGCTGGCGATGGTGCTGGTGGCGGCCGCCGGACTGTTTCTGCAAAGCTTCGCGCGGCTGCGCGGGCAGCCGCTGGGACTCGACCCCAACCATCTGCTCACCGCCGGCGTCACGCTGCCGCACGCCGCCTACGGCTCCGCGGCCAAGGTGATCGCCTTCCAGCATGCGTTTCTGGACAAGCTGCAGGCGCTGCCCGGGGTCGGAGCGGCGTCGTTTTCGAGCGAGCTGCCGATCGAAGGCGGTTCCAACGGTTACATCGTGATGCCGGGGCGGTCGCAAGCGGCCCGCACCCTGGTGGAGTGGACGCGGATCACACCCAGCTACTTCGCCACCATGCGCATCCCACTCGTCGCCGGGAGGGGCTTTACTCAGGCGCAACAGACGCGCTGGGAGGCCGCCGCCGGTGCGAAGCCCACGCCCGCAGGCCTGAGCGTGATCGTGAATCAGGCCTTCGTCAAGCACTTCCTGCCGGGCCAACCCCCACTCGGCAAGCGCTTCCGCGGGTACGGCATGTGGCTGACGATCCAGGGCGTGGCGGGCGACGTGCCGGTAAATGGGTTGAACGACCGCCCCATGCCACAGACCTACTTCCCCGAACTAGCCGAAGACCATGCGTTTCACATCGAGATGCGCTCGCGACTGCCGCAGGGGACGCTCATGGCGGAGGCGCGGCGCGCGCTGGCGTCGCTCGACCCCACGCTGCCGCTCTACAACTTCCGCACCATGAACCACGTGGCCGACACGTCGGTGGGAGCGCAGGCGCTCGAGCGCTGGCTGATCGCCGCCTTCGCCGCCATCGCGCTGCTGCTGGCCGCGGCCGGCATCTACGGGGTGATGGCCTACCTGGTGGCGGCGCGGACACGCGAGATCGGGCTGCGCATGGCGCTGGGGGCGACCCGGGGCGAGGTGGTGCGGCTGGTGCTGCGGCGCGGCATGGCGCTGGCCGGGCTGGGCGTGGCGCTCGGGCTCGCGGCCGCGCTCGCGGCGGGCCAGCTCATCGCCAGCCAGCTCTACGGCGTCGCCGCCGGCAATCCGGCCACGCTGGCGGCCGCAGCCGCGGTGCTGGTGGCCACAAGCCTGGCCGCGTGCCTGCTGCCGGCCCGGCGCGCGGCGGCGGTGGATCCGAACACCGCGCTACGCTGCGGCTAGCGCCGCGGCACCCGCGCCAGGCGGGCCAGCACCGCCTGCGCCGGCGACGGCGGCAGCGCCGCCGCTCGCGCCGCCGGACTACGCCGCCGGCTCGGGCGAGAACTCGGCGAGCAGCGCCGCGACGCGATTGCGCAATTCCGCCACCACGCCTTCGACCTCCTGCGCCTGTTCGGGGCTGAGCTCGCCGTAGCCGCGCATGTTGCCCGGGCCGAGTTCCTCGGCGGCAATTTCGGCGAAGACGAGCGCGGTGCGGATGGCGCCGCTGGCCTCGATCTGCGGCCGTTGCGGCCGCATGCCCCGGCTGGCCAGCAGTTGCGCCAGCTCGGCCCGCAAGCGGGCGATGCCGCCCTCGAGCATGCGCCGCTGGCCCGGGTTGAGATCGTCGAGATAGCGGGGAAAGAGCGTACGCGACTGGGCCGAGGCCAGAACGCCTTCGACCTCGGTCAGCAAGCGGTCCACCTCGGCCAGGCCGAAGTAGAGATGGCGTTGCTGGTGCTCGTTGAGTGGGGCGGGCTCGTGCGCCATGGTAGTCTCTCAGCGCAGGAGCCATCAGCCCGGCGACGCCGGGCGGTTGCGGTGGGGTCCATCACCGGCCGGGGCGTACCCGGCATTTGCCTCTATGGTAACGCCTGCAGGCGGCGCGCGGTTGACGCCGGCGGCAGCGCCGGGGTAGGGTAGAGAGGATTCCGCAGCAAGGCGTTGGAGTTCGCCTTTGAGCGTTCCGGGGACCCCGGGGCAGATGACTCCTACCAACAGTCAGCGCAGGCGGCGCCTTTGCGGTTGCAGGAACTCAACTCCAATCCGGCTGGGTCGGCCTTCATGCTCCCCGTAGGTCCCGCGCAACGCGTCACGGTTTTTGTGGGCGAGAGCCAGCAGTATCACGGCCGTAGCGCGTACATGGCGGTCTTCGATTTCCTCTTTCATCACCGCATCGCCGGCGCCACCCTCACGCGCGGCATCGCCGGTTTCGGCGCGCAGCACCGCATCCACACCGCCGACATGCTGGCCGCCAGCGAGAATCTGCCCATCAAGATTGAGTTCGTGGAGCAGCCGGAGAAGGTGCGCGAGTTGTTGCCCAAGATCCGCGACATGATCGGCGACGGCATGATCACGGTGCAGCCGGTCGAGGTCTACTTCGCCGGCCCGGCGGCCAAGCCCGCCGAGGCGCCGCCGGCGGCGCACCTGGCGCTGCGCGGGCCGGGCAAGCTGATGCGCATCTACATCAGCGACAAGGACAAGCTCCAGGGGCGGCCGCTCTACGAGGCGGTGGTGGAGAGCCTGCGCGCCCACGACATCGCCGGCGTCACGGTCTATCGCGGCATCGCCGGCTACGGGACGGGCGAGCGCCTGGACAAGGGACAAGGCGGCGTGCCGGTCATGCTCTCCGTGGTGGACACGGAGGAGCGCATCCGCGCCTATCTGCCCTATCTCGAGCCGATGCTGGCGCGCGGCGTCGTGGTGCTGTCCGACGTCGAGGTGCTCAAGTACGCCCACGGGGACAGCGGAGCCAGGCCATGACCGCGGCTGCGGACATGCGGTTTCTGCGCATCCACATCGGCGAGAACGACCGCTACGCCGGCCGGCCGCTGCACGCCGAGATCGTCGACCGATGCCGCGCCGCCGGCGTCGAGCTGGCGGTGGTGTATCGCGGCATCGAAGGTTACGGCGCCAGCACGCGCATCCATCGCCGCGGGTTCTGGGGCCGCTCGCAGGACGCGCCCATCGTGGTCACCATCCTGGCGACCGCCGCG
>DAIDIF010000033.1 GCA_027451805.1 Acidobacteriota bacterium | reverse complement strand
CCCCTGGCCCCCAGATGGATGCCGAGGGCGAGCCCGCGGTACCGCCGCCGCGCTTCACCCCCGAGCACCGTACGCACCTCGAAGAGCACGGGTGGGTGGTGATCCACGGGGTGGTCGAAGATGCCGAGTGCGAACGATCGTTGCAGGAGATGATCGCCTCGTTCGCCGTCTACGACCCGGAGCTGGTGCCGGAGCGGGCCGCGCTCTGGCCCTCCGACCGCCTGCCCACCGGCACGAACCACGGCATCAACCGGATCTGCGCCCACCTGCCGTTCCAATGGCGGCTGCGCGAGCACCCGAACGTGGCGCGCCTCTTTGCCGACTACTGGCGCTGCGCGCCCGAGGAGCTGCTCACCAGCTTCGATGCCTTCAACTTCTCCCCGGCCGGGCAGAAACGCGTGCATCCCAGCACGACCTACTGGGCACACACCGACCAGGGGCCGCGCGTCGCGGGCGAGCCGGAGCCGCCCGGCGCCGACCACTCGCTGCAGGCCTACGTGAACCTCGTGGACGCGACGGGCCCCAACGACGGCACGCTGGTGGTCTACGATCGCGCACACCGCGCGCACGCGGGCTACTTTCGCACACTGCAGGACACGCCCGAGTACGCCAAGGCCAAGAAGACCAATGCGCACCGCTTCCCGCGCGCCTGGATCGACGAGATATCCGTGGACGGTCGCCGGTACCTGTCCGCCGGCGACGCGGCCAGGTACCAGGCCGATCCACTGCCGATGCCCCGGACGCGCGTGCACGCGCCGCGTGGCGCGATGGTCTTCTGGTACAGCCGCACGCCGCACGAGAACCAGGCGCCGTACGCGTGGCTCACGCAGCACCCGGACACGCACAACCGCGCCGTGCAGTACATCGCCATGATGCCGCGCGTGTACGCCACGCTGGACGACCTGCGCCGCCGCTCGGAGGCCTGGCGCGACCTGCGCCAGACGACGCACTGGTGCGGTGCCGGCCGCGTCAAACTGATGCCGCGCTACTCGGGCCTGTACAGGGACGTGGTGGAGCGCACGGCGGCGGCGGACCGCCTGTACGCCCACATGGCCGCGCACAGGCCGGTGCTGTCCGCGCTGGGTCGGGCGCTGCTCTACGACTGTCCGGAGCTGTGCGGCAAGAGACGCGGTCCCTACAAGCGGCACCCGGCCGCGGCGCCTCCGGCCGGACTGCCGCCGCCCGCGCCGGTGGGCACGAAGCGCCTGCACCCGGACGAGCCCTTCGCGCTCGCGTAGCAGCTCCACGCGAGTAAAAAGAGTTGCTGCGCCGCGGGCGGCGCAGCGCAGTGTAGGCTCTCGCGCGCGCGCACACACACAAATCCCTACCGCGCCCCCCCCCGCCAGCGATGGGCTCGGCCGAGTCGCACGGCACCGCGGTGCTCTGGTTTGGCCAGAGCACGATTGTTCTCGCCACTGGCGGCATGCTCATGGCGCAGCCGCGCTGGTTCAAGTTCTACCGCAGCCTGAAGCGCGCCGCGTGGTTTCCGCCCAACTGGGTCTTTGGCGTGGTGTGGGTGCTGCTCTACTACCTGTTCGCCACGAGCGCCTACCTGGCCTTCCACCGGCTGGGCAGCAACAGCACCGCGGTGTACTGGGGCGGCCTGGTGCTCTACGAGCTGCTGCTGCTCGCGCTGGCCATCTGGCCCTTCATATTCTTCCACCTGCAGTGGATTCGGCTCGCGCTCGTGGAGCTCCTGCTGAGCACCGCGCTGGCGATCGGCGCGACCGTGCTCGCCTTCTTCCTGAGCGCCGTGGCGGGCGGCCTGCTCGTGCCGCTGCCCCTGTGGCTGCTGGTCGCCTGCGCCATGAACACCTACGTCGTCATGGCAAACGACGTGGAGGGCACCGGCGTCGCCGTGCCGATGAGCGAGATGCGCGCCGGCGGCGACGGCGTCTGAAGACGCGCGGCAGCGCCGATCGGTGCTTACGCTTTCACAGTCAAAAAACAAATTAATCTCCCAAAATGCGTGCCCGCCCCCCCCCCTCCGGCCCGGGGAAAGAAATGGATGTACGAAGCGTCTCGCTCAAAGAGCCGAACGATCGCGGCAGCCGCGGCGGGGGTTGCGGCGCTGGTCCGGCGCCGGCGGTGTCACGGTCGCGCCTTGATCCCGAGCGGCGGTCACCGTGGGGGTGCGGGGTGCCTTTGCCTCTTGCTGCGCGTAGTACAGCGCCGCCTCGACCGGGTGTTCCAGTTCCCACTTTGCGATCGCGCGCTGCCGACCCTCGCGCAGTCGCCAACAGTAGCAGCCACCCGGATGGTGTTGGTGATAGCCATTGCAGACGCTGCACAGTAGGCCTTCCTCGGGCCACTCGTTGGGATTGCTTCCGGGCGCGGGGATGCGACTCATGCTCCAATGGCGTGGGAAAAAACTGAATTGCGGTGCGCCTAGCGCTGGCTTTCCTCTGCTTGCCGCCCCCCCCCCTCACCAAAAAACAACAGTTTTTCCGCTCTTTCAGTTGTCCGCCGTTTCGAGCCCGAACCGAGGCGCAGACCAAACAGTAACGCCGGACATCAAAACCCTCGGTTGGGGCGTGCAGAGTGCCGTGGCCCCCCGTGTGTGACCATACAAACGCCGAGTCACCCGCGTCTCACCGCCTCCCCCCTGCGCACACGCTGTCCTCCGATGGCGACCGAGCACGACAAGGCTGCCTGGAAGGCGTACTTCTGCGAGTGGAGCCCGCTGCGCTACCCAGGCGGTCTGTTTGCTGCGCTCACGGTGGTGGCCACGCTGGTGCTCGCACGCGTGGGCACGGCCTTCTCGGTCGTCGTGCTCCTGGCCTCGCTGCCCGTGCAGGTGTACGCGGCGCGCCGGGTGGTGTTCACGGTTGCGCTGGCCACGGCGACCACCGGCCTGCACTTGGCCTATTGGCTGGTGACGCGCGGCCGCGCGGACGTGCTGACGGATGAGCGCGTCATTGTTGCGTTTAGCGCGGCGCTCACCGCGTTCGCGCTGGGCGCCTCCGCCTACAACCCCCACCAGTACGGCAGACGTGACGGCCCGGAGCAGTTTCGTATCGACGCGATCGCGGCGACGTGCGCGGTCCCCATATTTGCGACGGCCCCGTACAGCGACGGCGCCCTGCCACTGGGCGCACCCGACGCATAGCGCAGCGGCACTTTTTTGATGCGTTTTAAAAAAAGGCGGCTCACCCCGCGGCGGGTGTACATTGCGCAGCCACCAGTCGTTAGGTCCCCCCCGGCATGAGCCGCACTGCACTCGCGTTGCTGCTCCTTGCGTGCGGTCTTTTCGCCACGGCCGGCGCCAGCACCTATGCGCCCAGCGTAGCTTCGTTCAGCTTTGTGCTGGACGGCAACTTCAGCGGACTGCCGCTGCAGTACGGCGAGGCGGCGCTCGTCGTTTCGAACGTGACCGCGTTGCGCACCTTCGCGCTCGCGCAGCTCGCGTACGAGTTTGGCATCGAGTTTTACCCGTCGCCGTTCGACGGCTTCACGGTCGAGTCGGCGCCGTACCCCGGCCTGCGCACCCTGGCGCCCATCTTTGCTGGCGCGCCCTACTCGGTGGTGTCGCTCTACGACAGCACGGGCGCGTTTTCTGACGATTACGATCGCGCCACCAACCGCCCGCTCGTCAACCTCAACGAGTACGCCGCAACGGTGAACGCCACGGTGCTCGCGGCGTACCAGGCGCAGGGCGTGAACCCGGTCTACGGCGGTCGCTACGGCAGCGTGAACGCGCAGCGCGTGGCGGTGGGCGACGTGCTCGCAGCGGGTATGTACAACCTCACGCAGATCCATCACGGCGAGCGCGCCCGCGACCAGCGGCGCGTCGTGTCGCGCCGCTGGTCGTTTGTGTCGCTCGTGCCGGGCCCGAGCTACGCGCTGGGCGCGAACGGCGCCGGCGGCAGCTTCGGCATGGAGGCGTTCAAGACCTACTCGCCCGAGTACGGCTACGGGCTGCAGCAGCTCTACGTCGACATCGGCCCGCTCGTGAATGGCACGCAGGCCGTGTCGTTCCGCAACCACGCCGACTTTCCCACCGTCTACGGCGTGCCCGACATGCCAGTCATATCGTCCACGGTGGCGTTCTAAGAGCGCGCGCGGCACCCAAGCCCACAACCGAGCAAACGTTGAACTTTATGGAAGAGTTTGTGTGTGTGTGTGTGTGTGTGTGTGGGAGGGGGTACGGGTGTTCATGGACACTCAGGGCGCCGCGGCAACCATCCAGATCTCCACAAAGTCGGTCGTGCGCGCATCCGGCGCCTCGCCCGATCGGGCCGAACTGGACTCGTCGCTCTGGTGGCTGGCGGCCTCCGAGCGCGACGAGCTGCCCCACGTGTCGGCCGTCTCGTCGCCAGCGGCGGCGGCCCCTGCCGCGGGCCGCATCCGACGCGACTGGTCCTCGAGCCACGCGGTGCTGCGCGCGGGCAGCTCCTCCAGGTACGCGGTCAGCGCCTGGTGCTTGTCGGCGTCAAACTTGGCGTGTCCGGACGGCTCCAGGCCCTGCATCAACTCGATGGCGCGAAACTGCTCGTCCAGCAGCTGCAGCTTCGCGACGTTGACCTGGTTCAGCGCGTCGTAATCGGGGTTGCTCTCGCTGATGATCGTGATGGCCTTCTGGTAGGGCGCGAGGAACGGCACGCAGGGCGTGCGCTTGGCCATGCACTCCTCCGCCAGGCGGCGGTAGTTGCGGTAGTTCTCGGTGATGTCGTTCAGGTCCGCGGTGCGGTGCGCCGCGAGCCGGTGGCTGCGGTCCAGCGAGTCCTTCCAGAGGCCCTTGAGGCGGTTGGTGGCCCACAGGTTGAAACCGAGCATGATCGCCATGCAGGCAAAGTGGTCGCCGCTCTGCAGACAGAAGCTGGCCACCTCGATGAAGCGCCGCACCAGCTTGGCCTGCTTCGGGACCGTGTCCTGCAGCAGCACGCAGGTGGCGACCCACTCGGACATGCGGTTGCCGCGCTCCACGTAGGCCGCCAGCGCCGGCGCGCACCGGTCCTTCTGCGCGCCCACACTGGCGCCGTTGTAGAACTCGCCCACCGAGATGCGCGAAAAGTGCCGGTAGTCCACGTGCAATAGGTGCCGCGCAACGTACGATGCGTCCATGCCGACGAGCGTACCAATGGCGTGCGGCCGGTGCGGCAGCGCCAGCGGCGGCGGCGGCACCAGCGACCGCGGCGAGCTGACCGTGGGGCGCTCCGGGGCGGTCGCGGCGCGCGCCCGGGCCTCCTCACGGATGATGACCAGCTTCAGCCTGGCGATGGTCTCGCGCAGCGCCGCGGCGTCCGCCGCCGGGAGGCGCCCGGCCGGTGGGCGTCGCACGCCGTCACACCGGAGCACGGTGCGGCACAGGTGGCGCCGCGGGCGCGCGCGGCCGGCGACGTCGCTGGCGTAGCGCTTTGTGACCCAGTAGTGCAGGTAGCGAGCGGCGCCCAGCGGCTCGGCACCCGAGCACAGCTCGTGTCTGATCTGGGCGAGCAGGTCGGCCGTGTCGATGTAGCGCTGGTACTGCACGGTGAACGCTCGCGTGAGCGCGCACAGAGCGTCGGAGCCGCCAGATTCTATGCCCTCCGTCCGCGTGCCCAGCCCGGCGAACAGGCGGTGCAGCGTGACGCTCACGCTTGTGCGGCGCGCGTGCGCCGCGCTGTGTTCAACCGTATCTGGCGAGCCCTTGGTGGGGCTGCCCGGCGCGGCGGCGCTCAGGGCGCGCGCTCGATTGCGGTGCGCCCGATGTGCCTTGACCGGCGGGTCCATGCAGCGTGTGGGGTGCGCCCGAGTCAATCCGTATGCCAAGAGCGATCGGAAATGTTTGGGGACCAATGCCGCTGCCGCACGACCCGCGCGAATTGATGCGTGTTGACTGTAGACGCCCGGGGCGGGGGGGAGGGGGACGGAAAAACAATTTGCGTAGATGCGTGGATTTTTTGGTTCGATCCACCGCGCCCGGGCCTTTTCTCTGGCCAAACGTTTTGCCCGTCTCTTTGTGCCAACGGCACTCTACCAAGTCCCCGGCGCGCCAACCCAATTTTTTCATCAAATGGTGCCGCGGCCTTCATCAAATGGGTTTTTCAAAGCGACCGCTCCAGAGAGGGAAAAAAACAATGGATAGAGAAAGCGGGGTGGGTGCGCGGGTGTGCGGCATCACGTCGCGTGCTCACCAGTTGCCCGCGTCCCTCTTGGTGTCGCCCTTGTTGAACAGGACAACGTGGTAGACGCGCGTCACGACCAGAAGCACGACGAGCACGACGATCACGACGAAGAGGAAGCCGCCGACGCCGATGCCGAGGCCGATCTTGCTGTTGCGCGACAGGCCGCCGCTCGTCTCGAACTGCTTGAGCCAGGTCTGGTTGAAGACGAACGCGCCCGGGAACTGCATGGGCGCGCGCCCCGGGTACGTCAGCGGGTAGGACACGACGAAGGTGCCGTTGGGCTTGATCTGGCCGCAGTTGCTCACGCGGTCGGGCTGCCAGAGGTTCGCGGCGGGGAACGACAGCTGACCAAAGACGGTCGAGCCGCTGAAGGCGCGGTAGCAGCCACGCACGAGCGTCCCGTCCAGCGAGCCGAGCTGCACGATGCAGCCCAGGAGGATCGTGGCGGACGCGGCGAACGTGTCCTCGTAGTAGGAGGGCGCGTAGCCCACCAGCGCGGTGTAGAGCGCGGCCCACTCGCTGTAGTTGGCAAAGATGGGGTCGGGCGCGCCGGGCACGGGAATGTAGGACAGCTCGTCCACCTCGCCCACCAGCTGCCACGGGTCGAAGCCGATGCTAGGGTCCGCCGTCGCGATCGACTGCCACATGGGCGGCTCGTACTGGCGGCGGTGCATGCACTCGATGCCGATGCTGCTGTTGGACGCGCCGGTGATCAGCATGACAAAGTCGGGGTTCTTCTGGATCCACTCGTCGATGATCGTCGGCCACAGGTAGTTGCAGCCCTGCGTGAGGATGTCGTTGAGCAGCAGGTCGGTGTTGTTGACCACCTCCGTGGCGCCCTTGGCCAGCAGCGCGGTGCGCTGGATGTAGACGTCGTAGGGAACCTCCGCCTGGTTGGACGCGAACGCCACGGTGCGCACCCGGCGCGCCGGCGCGCCGGACGGCAGGCCGCTTTGGTCGATGTACGTCGCGTTGGTCATCGCTTCGGCACAGGCGAAGCCCAGCTGCGTGACCTCCTGCAGAGGCATGACGCTGATCGTCCACTGCAGGTCCTGGTACTCGTAGTTGAGCGCGAAGGGGAACCAGTAGTCGTAGGCGGTGGTGGCGTTCACCTCCAGCGTGCGCAAGATGGGCAGCGTGAAGTCGCCGCCGTTGAGGTACAGAAGGCCGCGGCTCTCCGCGTACTTGGCCAGCACGGAGCAGTCCGGCGTGATGGGCCCGAAGAGGAACTGCGCTCCCTCCTGCTCGACCATGTACTGGTACATGACCATCATGATCTCGCAGTCGGCGCCGTCGTTGTGGTTCAGGTCAGCCCAGAGGTAGCGCGAGCCGTTGACGATCAGGCCGCCGAGGATGTTGTTCACGTAGTAGTTCACGGTCGTGTACGCCTGCTGCGCAAGCGTGGTGTAGGCGTTCTGCGGCGAGCCGGTCGTGTTGGTGTGCGTGCGGCCCGTGCGAATGTAGCCCGCCACCGGCATCGACCAGATCGGGTCGCTCAGGTTCGGCTGCGGCACGCCGGGGCCGGTCAGGTTGCCCGCCGCCGACTGGCGCTTGCGGGCGGCGGTGTCGCTGACGCTGCTTGCGCCTGCCATCAGCGACCGTACGCGCCTATCGCGCCCGATTTGCGCGTGGGCATAGTGGAGTGCCAGCCGACCGTGCGCCTCGGCGGCCGCGGACGACGAAGACGACGACGACGACGACGACGATGAGGAGGTGCCCTCCGACTGGCCGCTGGCAATCGCGGCCAGGCCGACGAGCGCCAGCGCGAGGATCAAGCTGGGGCGGCGAGGCATGGGCACAGGGCGGCGGCCGAGCAGAAAAAAACGGCCGGTGCGTGGGAAAAAACCGCCACGAGGGCAAGATCAGCAGCGCGCGGAAAAAACCCGCGCAGCATTTGTCTCTCCAACGCACCGGCCAGCGCGGGTGGGCGGTGGCCATCCCTCGAAAAAGAATCACATGACATCTGATCGGCGCCTGGCTCTGCGCTCTACAAACACCCAGGTAATCCCGTACCTGAGCGAGATACCAGAGCGACGCGTCCGCCTGGTATGGGCAAATGCGGTGCTGGACAAGCTGCGCCTCGACCCACGCGCCGCGATTCCCCGGCGCGCCAGAATACAGTCATTGGAGAATTTCGGTGCGGCCGAAACGTCTGGGCTCGACTATCACTTCTACGCGGTCGAATGGGCTGACGGATCGACCAGCTGGGTTCAACTTGGACATCGCGGGCGAACAGCGCGCCACGCATGAAACGATGGCGCGCGCGCTCAGAGAGCTGTAATTACAAGCGCGTGGCCTGCGGCCCCCCCGTGGGGCGAAGATCTGTGACGAAAAGAACCGGCCGGTCAAATCCGAGCGGCTCAATGGAGCGGGTCGGGACGCTGGTTGCCGGCGAGGTAGTTGGTATCCGTGACCTGCCCGACGTCGAAGAAGGTGCCGGGCAGCATCAGCGGGCCCCAGTGGTTGTTGGAGTTGAACTGGCGCATGCACCAGAAGCCTTCACCGTTGACACCGCCGTCCTCGTACTTGACAAAGATGTTGTTGTAGTGATTGAAGGCGTTCGCCAGCAGGATGGTGCCGGTGATGTTGTACAAGTAGCTCTGGTGCAGGGTCATGTTCACCGTGGCATACAGGCGGTCGTCGTCGCCGTAGTAGACCTGCACGACCGGCATGCCGACAAAGTGCTGCGACGAGGCGGCGGCCCACACCTGGCCAAAGAGGCTGCCGTAGGCGGTGACGACCGAGAGGTTCATGGGCAGCACGGTGCCGTTGGCGTCGCGCAGGAGCGTGGCCGGCGTGTCGCGGTGCGCCGCGTAGAACGCGAGGATCTCGGCGCCAGACTGGCCGGTGGGGTCGGCGATGCGCGCGTACCAGCCCTGAAAGTCGGGGTCCGGGCAGAAGATGCCGACCGTGTTGGCCACGCGCTGCTGGAAGTTGGTCGAGTTGCCCTCCCGCGACCAGATGGCCGCCAGCGCGTCCAGGTTGGTGTTGTAGGTGTAGTGCAACTCGGTGACCTGTTCCTTGGCCACGAGGCGGTCCAGGTCCGAGATGCGGTGGCGCTCCGCAGCGGCCGAACCGGCCAGCAGCAGCAACAAGCCGGCAGCCACGGCGAACAGCATGGCAAGCGTGAGGCGCATTCTTGGGTCGGGGCGTACACCGGCGATAGGCTGGACGCAAAAAAATTTTGAGTGTGCGATGGGTCGCTAAGCGGTGGTTTTAATCGCAAAAGCGCCGCGGGCCGCTGTGTTCTCAGAGGTTTAATTTTTTTTCCTTTGTCACCAGCCCCGGCGCCGGAGGCCACACACACCCCCACCCGCACCCAATCCCAAGCCCCGGTGTGTGAAGCGGACTGGATGCACATGGGGCACGAGGCGTCGGGTTGCCGTGCCGCGGCAAAGGGCGTCATCGGCGGCGCGGATGCAAGCGACGGCGGAGACGACGTCTCGGACGATTGCACTGACGTGACGCAGACTCCGGAGGGCGTCGAGCGTCTCCGCCGTCAGTTGCTCCTCACCAGGGCCGGCAGTTCCTCGTTTCGTGGTTCGCCAGTGAGTTTCGAGGAGGCCTACGCGGCGGCGCTCGCCGACGGGTGGTACCTGGTGCCCATCAATGACCCGGCCGATCGCGCACGCCTCGGCGGTGCCGAAAGCATGCTCTGGCCACCGCCACCTGCGGTGCGCCAAGAGCAGCGGGCGTTGGGGCGGCGCGCGCCGCCCGGCCTCCCGGCGGCAGCGGTGTGGCACGCCGAGACTCTGCCAGACGGCGCGCGGATGCTCGGGCACGCCGAAACTCTGCCAGAAGGCGCGCGGCTGCTCGTGCCGCCCACCTTCTACCGCTTCTACTTCTGCCGACCACCGCCCTGAGCACGCTCGTTTTTTCCCGGCCTGGCGCCCTTGCCGCACCATCACCCCAGGCCGCCCCCCCCTCCCCACCCCACAACCCTCAGAGGTTGGGGTGGCGCGGGTTTTTCCCACGCAACACCGGCACCCAAGTCCCCGGGGCGCGGCGCGGCGCTCGCAAATGGACAAGGCGCAGACGGACATCGAGCGGGCCATCCTGCACGGCGAGCCGCGCGAGGCCATCGTCACGATTGGCGGCGCGCTGTACGTGGCGCTCAACGCGATGGGTCTCCCCCCGCTGGACGAGGATCTGCCAGCGCCAACGGCGCAGTGGGGACGCGGCCTCTCGTTCTACCTGCCCGCGGACCGGGCAGCGATCGGCGCGGCGCTCCGCGACAACCTGCGACTCATCGCGGACATGGTGCAGCGCGTGCCGCCCGCCCCCGGCCGCCCGCGCGGCACCAGCGAGGTGAAGGTGTCGCTGCAGCGCGTCACGGTGGTCTTTACGCTCTGAGCGAGAGTGAAGAAAAACCTTAATGCCATCGCGCCTCGTTGGGCAACAAGTTTATTTTCCCGCCCCCCCCCGGGTCCGCCGCGCGGGGTGAAGCGCGCAGCCGCCGCCGCCGAGCGAATTGTGTTATTTTTCCCACCGGCCGGACAATGGCGACCGACGGAGCGTACATTAACTCGCCCAAGACCTGGGACCCCCTTGGTGATCACACGGTCCAGGCGAGCTACCGCCGTGACGGAGAGGTCCCGCGTCGGTTCACCTGGGTGTTGTGCAGCGGCAAGCGCCCGGAACTCAAGAGCGCCATACCGGAACTCGGCGACTTTCAGCTCACGTGGCACGAGGACGGTGCCACGATCGAGTGGGGCCCGGGCCTGAGCGCCTCGGCGCTGCTCATCAACGGCGGCCCGCCCGTCGTCACGCACCCGGACAGTGGCTGGAAGTTTTCCGTGCGCTGGACGTGTCTCGGCGACAGACACTGACGACCCATCCACCCCCGGGGAGAGGCGGCGGCGGTGGTGGTGCGGAGACGGGCGCCGCCCGGTGCCACCAAAAAAACTGGCGATCCTTTTTTTCCTTTATGCTTCAGCCAGCAGCGTGGAGGCCGCCACGGGCTCGGGCATGTTGGACTGCGCGGGGAGGCGCGCCGGGAGCGCCGCGATCATCGCGGCCGAGTAGGGGTGCGGCTCGACGATCGCGCGCCAAGCCGGCTCGGGGGGCACGCCGGCGGCGGCCGCTTCGTCGCCCTCGAGCCAGGCGGCCTCGAAGAGCGCCGCGAGGCTTGGCGCGGTGACGTCGGTGGCGTGTCGGAAGGCGTGCAGAAACTCGGCGCGCCGGTCGCACACCCAGGCCCAGAGCGCGTCGCTGAAGAGCACGTGGAAGACGCGCACCACGAGGCCGTGCCCGTCCGTCCAGTCGCGCGCCTCGGTGGCACCCAAGCTGTGGCCGTAGGCAATGAAGCAGCTGCGCACACGGAGCGTGTGCATCTGGTGGTGCAGCTGGAAGAGGTGCGCCACGCTGGGGCGCGCGGGCAGGTGCCGCGTGGAGAACTTGGCCTCGATCGCCACCGGCGGCCAGAGCAGCGAGCCGTCCGCGCGGCACAGCAGCGCGTCGCAGGTGGCCCGCGCGTGCGGGTCGCTCGGGTCCTGCACCGGGCCCGACTCGCGCACGCACAGGGTGCGCTCCAGGAACGCCGCCTTGTACAGGTGGCGCGCCGCCACCCGCACGATGGCCGCCTCCCAGTGGTGCCCGTCCGCGATGGCCGGCACGTGCCGGGCGTTGCGATCCGCCGCCGCGGCGACCGCCTCCTCAAAGTCGGCGCGCCACTCGCGGAACACCTTCGCGGCCGGCGTGTAGCGGTCCGCGCCGCAGATCGCCGCCGTGGTGTAGCCCGTGAACAGGCGCCAGTGGTGCAGCGCAAAGCCGCGCGCGTCGCGGCGCGGCGGGTACTCGGCCAGGCGGCGCGCCACGGCCGGCGGCGCTGGCTGCAGCACCACGAGAGGCGAGGGCGGCGCGTCCGCCGGCGCGTCCGCCTGCCGCTTACGCCCACCGCGGGTCGTCATCACGGCCGCGGCGGTCCGCTGCTGCTTCTGATGCGGGCTCGGCAAACAGCCAGGCGCCCAGGGCACACGCCAGCCACCACACCAGGCGCAGCGCTTTGACGCCCAGCAGGTAGGCCGTTAATATGGGCACCAGCACGACACCGAGGCCGACGAGGTAGTTGCCACCGGCGGCCACCGCGTAGAGGTGCACCAGCAGCGCCC
Organism: Acidobacteriota bacterium; assembly: GCA_027451805.1. GTDB lineage: Bacteria > Acidobacteriota > Terriglobia > Terriglobales > SCQP01 > SCQP01. The sequence continues at coordinate 210 of DAIDIF010000033.1, read as the reverse complement.
CGACCGCCCACAGCACGCGCGGCATCGTGACGGCCTCCAGGGTGAACCAGCGCAGCGCGCGGCACAGCGGGTGGATCGCGTGGAGCAGGCACATGTGGGAACCAGCTTGGGGGGGGGGGAGGGGCGAAGGGGGCGGGGAAAAATTCTTGGCGCCGCACCCACCCACGCACGCGCCCCGGCGGGGTGTTTGTGTGTGTGTGGGGGGGGGGG
>DAIDIF010000032.1 GCA_027451805.1 Acidobacteriota bacterium | reverse complement strand
CGGCCTCGTCGGGGGCGAGCTGCGCAATGTCTACATCGCGGGCGCCGCGCTCATGGGCGGCGGCGCCGTGGTCTCGTTGATCTGGCGCGCGGTCGTGATGAGTCTGCGGAAGAACGCCCACATCGACCGTCGCGCCTTCTTCGCCTACTGGCTGTGGGGCTGCGTCACGGCCTGCGTCATGTACCTGTGGCTGCTGTGGGGCTGCTTCGACACGGACCGCACCGGCGCCGGCGCCTACGTCAACTGGAGCCGCTGGGCGTTCTACATCCCGTTCTTTGGCATCTGCGTCAACGGCTTCATCGCCGAGTTCCAGCTGCAGCCGCACTGGTGGACGCGCCTGTACACCTTCGCCTCGCTGGCGGTCGTGTTCATCATGAACATCGCCAACGCGTTCGCCAACGACGGCCAGGCGCGCCGCATGCTGGGTGGCATCGCGGCCGTGGGCATCGCGGCCTACGTCGCACAGCTGTTCTACTTTGACGGCCGCTTCAAGAACCGCTGGATCTCGATGCTGATCGACGCGATGCTCGCGGCGCTCGTGGGCGTGGACATCGCCATGTTCGTCGTCGGCCACGCCAACCAGGGCCAGATCTCGCGCGCCAACGAGTCGATCGGCTACCTCGTCGTCGAGTCTGTTGTGCTCTTCATTGGCGCGCCGCTCATGAAGTGGCTCTGGGAGGCACGCGAGCACTACACCAAGGGCATGAGCGACCCTGTCATGGCGGCCGAGTACGGCTGCTGCGGCTGGTTCTTTGGCGGCTGTGCCGCGGTGGAGGCGACGGCCGAGCTTGCGGTCGATGCCGCGGCCGTCGCCGTGAGCGCACCGCTCGTCGTGGCCGGGGCCGCTGCCAACTATTGATTAAACGCGCGCAAGTGGTTTTTTTTCGATGCGTCAAAAACCTGCGATCGGGGGCCCAACCGAAAAAAACAGCCAGCGCGCCTCCCCCCCCCCCGCAAATTGATTCGACGCGCATGGCCGCGCCGGCGTACCTCGTCGCGGTGCCCACCGCGGTTGCGGGCGCCCCGGCGGTGGCGCCCCCGCCGATCCCGTCGCCGTGGGACGAGCAGGCGCGCCGGATGGGGGTCGACCGGGAGACGCTGCCGGCCTTCCGCGCCGTGTACCCCTACGTGTACTACCTGAACCCGGCGGAGCCGGGGCTCAAGTTCACGCGCCTGCGCGACACCTCGGGCGGGCGCGTGAGCCTCTCGCCGGAGCTGCAGTACCACGTGACGCACGGCTACGACTTTTGGCTGCGCGACGCGCGCATGCGCGACCCGCTGGAGGTGGCCTGGCAGCGCTTCTGGCGCGAGGTGCTGCAGCGGCCCACGCTGGAGCAGCTCTTTGCGCGCTCGTACCGGCCCAAGTGGATCTCGCCGGACGCGTTCCTGCGCACGGACGGCTACGTGCCGCTACGCTGCCAGGCGCCGGTCTACTGCGGCTTCGCGCCGCTCGGCACCTGCATCGCAAAGTACGCGCGCGTGGAGTGGTGCCGCGCCAACGGGAGCGTCACGGCGCCGGTGCCCTTCCTGGCCGTGACGCCCATCGACGCCACGGGCAACGGCCCGGCGGTCATGAAGGAATACTTTGGCGCCTGGTGGGACGTGCCGCTCTCCATGTGCATCCCGCTGCGCCTCGCGGTGCTGCAGTGGCCCACGGCGAACTCGGCCCAGCCCGCCGACCAGGTGCTCATGATGCGCGAGGACGGTCTCGCGGAACTCGTCAACATCAACTACTTTGAGATGGACACACAGGACCCGGCCATCGTGTTTGCGCGGCTCGCCTTTCAGAGCACGTATCCTTCGGCGGCCGCCACCACCAGCGTGCCCATCGTGCCCAACCCGCCCGAGCGCGCGGCCGCGATGCGGCCCTACTCTGTGGTGCGCTACGAACCTGAGAAGGCCAAGGACGACGAGGAAGAGGGCGATGGCGGCGGCGACGACGACGGCGGGGGCGGGGCACAGGTGGCAGACGGGGGCGCCGTGGCGCCCCCGTCTGCCACGGTCGTCGGCACGGCGCGGCCGCCACCAAACAACAAGGCGCCGTTGGCCGTGCCGACGACCGTGACCAGCACCAAAGCGGCGCTGGTGGCGCTGCCACTCGCGGCGCTGTACCCGGGCTGAGCGCCCCGCCCCCAACCGCTCGGTATGGGAAGCAAAAAAAAGAATTTTAGGCGCGCGCCTCTCAGCAGCACAGTATCGGCGCCTCAAACGTCACCGTGAGCAGCGCGGCGCCAATCGGCGAACAGGCCAGAAGGCCGATGTTGGCGCCGCTGCCGCGCAGCACGACAAAGATGTCCAACTCGTCGTCCGGCGCGGGCGCGCACGGCTCCATCGGGTGCGCGCCGCCGAACGGGACGGCCCCGGGCACCGCCTCCGTGTCGGGCTGATCCGCAAGCAGCGACTCCACCCAGGCCTCGTCCTCGCGTGCCTGGGCGACCTGCTCGCGCACCGCCGCGTACTCACTGGCCACGGCGGTGCCCGTGCGCTGGCGCTCCTCGAACTTGGAGTGCCGTTTCGGGCGGTAGTTGGCCTTGGAGTGCGGATAGCTGCGATCAAACAGGTCCGGCACCGTGTCCTTGGGCTCGGTGGTGCGTCGAGCGCGACCCTTGGCCAGGACCGAGCCCACCGGCATGGGCAGGCGGAACTCCAGCGTGGCCACGCGCTCCATGAGCGTCGGGTCCGCCTGTGCCTCGTCCGACATCTTGGGCGGCCCGACCGTCACCTGTGGCAGTGCCCAGGCCAGCCGGGGCGCCGCGAGGCCCTCCGCGGTGCAGGCCGCCTCCAGTGCCTCCCAGGCCCGCTTGTAGCCGCCCGCGGCGGCAAAGTCCTGCAGCACGAAGCCGCCGCCCGCGCCGGGCGGCTTCGCCGCGAAGCGCGCCCACTGGCGCACAAAGGCCTGCGCAACGCCCGGCTCGGCGAAGAATTCCGCCGCAAACGGGCTGCAGAGGGCGCCGTCGCCCTGCTGGTTGAACATGAAGCCGCCGCCGAACGCGCGCGCCTTGATGAAGAACGCGTTCAGATTGATGACCTTGTCCGTCACGTCCCGCACGTTCGGCCGCTTGCCGGTGTAGGTGACGTGCTCCGCGCGCTCATCGCCCTCGTACGAGAACGGCACGCTCCTGGGCTCCCGCGGCCCCGCGTAGTCCGCCTCCGGCGCCGGCTGCGCCGCCGGCGCGCGGCGCTTCTTGCCGCTGCGTTTCTTGGTGCGCGCCGGCGCGCCGCTCGCGCCAGCCGCGGCGGCGGCAGCCGGGGCCGGGGGCGCAGCCTGCGCCGGTGCGCACCACGAATCCGCGGTGGCCGTCGCCGCCGCGGCGCGCGGGCCAAGCGCCTCGCCCACCACGCCCGCGTCAATGATCAGCTCCTCCTCGCCCGAGACCGTCGGAGACGATGGCACGTAGCCGGAGAGGTCCGGGTTGGGGTTGCCGGTCTCGGCGATGCGCCGCCGCTTGTACTCGAGGAAGCGCGCTGCCGCGCGCTCCGTCCGGCGCGCCTCGCGCTCCTGCAACGCGGCCGTCCGGGCAGCCATCGCCCTCATCGCGGCGATCCGTTCCGCGATGCCCGGCTTGGCGGGACGCGCGGGCGCCGGCGTGCCCCCCAGCGGGCTGTCCCAGGACTCGGTCGCACCGCCGAGGGTGTCGAGGAACGTGGTGTCGATGATCTCGGCGGCCATCGCGCGGCGGGCCGAGCAGTAAAGAGCGCGCGGGGGTAGGGTAGCGTGCGCGGGGGCCGGAGCGCGCCGGGCGGTAGCGACGGGAGCGCGCGGGCAGCGAGAGGCGCGGCACGCGGCCGCGGGGCGCTTCAAAAAATGAAAGCCCCCGCGTGCGCGTGAAGTTTCGTTATCGGCGATCCCAATCTGGCACGAGTTGCAACGTTTGAAGCGTTCCGCAACGCGGCGGATGCCGCCGTCGCGCAGCGC
>DAIDIF010000031.1 GCA_027451805.1 Acidobacteriota bacterium | reverse complement strand
GTGTGCTGCAGCCCCTCACGGATCAGCTGCGCCAGGTCCTGCGCCTGGGTGGACACGCCGGTCGCAAACAGCGTCCGCTGCTGGCCCTCCGCGAAGCGCGGCAGCGCGCGGCTCTGTGCCATGCCCCCCTTTGGGGTGGTGAGTGTGGGGAAGAAGGTTGGGCCGATTAGAGTTTTTTTCCACCCTGTGCAGCGCCCGGCCACCCCGCAGGCCAACGCCCAGGAGAGGGGGGGGGCGGGGGCAAGGGGTAGGCACGCGGGCGAAAAAAAAAGAACTGCGCACACCCGCGTGCGCAGTGGAAAAAAAGGGTGGTGTGTGTGGGGCCTCGCTTTACGCCCGCACCCTCTCCCATCAGACCCCCGAGTGGGTGGGTGGCGGCACGGTTCGCGCCGCCGCCGCCGACGATTTTTCCCCCCTTCCTCACGCACGCACGCGGCGTGGCACACCGACGAGCGGGCCCGCGCACCGGGCGCGGCAGGCAACGATCACGGCGGCGGTGGCGCTGGCTGCGCGCGGCATGCCCAGCATTGCCCGCCAGGCCGCACCGACGCTACACGGGCGCTGCGGCGACTGCTGGCCCGCCTTTGGCGCCGCCGGTCTGGGCGGCGGCGGCAGCGGCGGCGGCAACGGCCGTGCGGTGGCGGTCCGCGTAGAAGACCGTGAACTGCACCGAAAACTTGGCGACCGCCACAAAGATCAGCAGGAAGAAGCCCATCCAGACCACGTCGACGCCGATCATGGCCAGCCACAGCAGGCCGGTGGCGATGCCGGTCGGGTACACCTTGGCGATGTCAAAGCACGCGGTGTAGATGGCGAGCGGCACGAGCGGCGCGAGGATCCAGTACGCGCAGTACAACCACCAGCGGAGCGGCGTGCGGAACAGGCCCCGCTCGTAGCCGACCGCGCGCCGCATGTACAGCAGCAGCCCGGCGAGCAGCACGACCAGCAGCATGCCCAGCGGGAGCGAGTGGACCACAAAGTCGCCCACGTAGCGCGTCGACACGGACTGCGAGCCGTCGCCGAGGAACACGGCCGCGTTGCGGCCCACGATCACCACGATGCCGAAGCGCACGATCGCGTTGTCGCCAAACACGACCGGGAAGAAGAACAGCAGCGTGAAGGTCAGCAGGATGCGCTCGTAGAACAAGGACGCCGCGAGGAACGCCACCAGCACCGTCGTCATCGTGTAGTTCCAGAAGGTGAACATGCCGAGGTCGTAGTCGCCGTCGATCGCCATGAAGAGCGTCAACGCCAGCTGCCACGCGAGCATCAGCACCACCACGGTGCGCAGCAGCGCCTTGGTGACGATGTTGAGCGTGGGCCGGTAGAGGCGCTCCTCCTCGGAGGCGTACTCGCTGCCGCCGCCCAGGAAGGCCGGCCAGAGCGCGCCGCACCCGCGGCGCAGCCGGCGCCACGCCCCGGCGGCGCCGGCGCCTGTACCTGGTGCGCCGACGCCGCCCCGGTCGCCGCCCGTCTCGCAGGGCGCGTCGCCGATCTCCACGGTGCGCTCCCGCAGCTGAAAGTCGGCGGCGCTCAGCCCGGTGGGCCGCGGCGTTTGCATGCGCGCCACCTGCCGCAGCGCCCGGCGGTCGAGCACCCAGCGCTGCGCGGCGCTGGGGGCTTCTGCTGACCACTCCTCTCCCTGCAGGGCCATGCGCCGCGGACTTCTTCGAGCTGGCGCGCCTCTGCGACTTTTACTTTGGGCTCTGGACGCCGGCGGTCGAACGCCGCACCGACTGCGGGCTGTCGCCCGCGCAGTGGGAGGCACTGGTGGAGCAGGAGGAGCACGACCGGCGCGAGGCGCGCCGCGAGGCCGAGCGCGCCGCGGCGGCCGCGCTCCCACGCGAGGCGCGCAACAAAAGGCTGCAGCACCCTCCCGAGGACCGCGACTGGGCGACCTCGCCCTTCAGGCCATGCCCGCTCCCGACGGCGTGTACGCCGCCGTCTGGCGGGGTGCTGCTCCAGCTGGACGGGCGGCCTGCACCGTCCCGGTCGGGTGGACGCCCGATCAAGCGCAAACGGGCGTGACATTCGTCTCGACGGACCCCGCCGATCAGCGCCGGCTGTACAACGTGCTGCACGAGATCGGCCCGGCGCAGCCGGTCTGCTTCGCCGTGGTGGCCGGCCCGGCGTACCTCGCCGACGCGCTCGAAGCGCGGCACCTCAACCGGGAGGTGGCGGTGCTGGGCACCGTGGCGAGCGCCGCGAGCGTGCCCGAGATGGTGGCGGCGCGCCTCGGCGTCGTGCCGCCCGGGGTGCGCGACGCGCGCGCACCGGTCCCCGGGGAGGGCTACCGCTTCGCGCACTTTGTCGGCGCGCGCGACGCGGGCACCTCGCTGGCCGCCTGTACCAACGAGCCGCTGCGCGTCGATCTGGAGCGGCGCATCTCGGCCGCGCTGATCGAGTCGATCGGCCACGTGCAGTGCGGCGTGGCGCCGCTGACCGTGGCGCCCGTGCGCGCCGCACCCATCCCCAC
>DAIDIF010000030.1 GCA_027451805.1 Acidobacteriota bacterium | reverse complement strand
CGGCGAGCCATGCCGAGCCGATCGTCGCCACGCTCTGGTACAAGGGCACGTTCCTCGCCCGCATCGAGCGCGATATCACCGTCGCCGCACCGGGCGCGGCGGTCGCCGCGGCGGCGGTGCCGGCCGCGGCGCCGGCGCCGGCGGCGCCGGTGGCGCTGGACTTCACCGCCCGCCGCCCCGACCTGACGCTGCTGCTGATGAAGAACACCGCCGGCACCGGCTTCAACCTGGTCATCAACTCGCCCTACCTGCAGCCCGCGCTCTATCAGGTGCCCAAACCGCGCGGCCTGCGGGCGTGGCTTGCGGCGCAATATGCGCTGCTCGCCGCCCGCTCCAACCGCTCCTTCGGCGCCCCGGCAGCGGCGGGCGGCGCGGACCAGGCGAACGCCGCCTTTCTCGACGGCTTCGGCCGCCAACTCTACCGCACCTACGCTCCCGCGCCTTTCCGCCAGGCCTTCTGGACGCTGGAAACCAAGCTCGGCAGCCGCTTCCAGACCATCGAAATTCTTACCGACGATCCCACTCTGCCGTGGGAGCTGATGCGCCCCATCCGGCCCGGCGGGGGCGGCGAACTCAACTTCCTGGGACTCGACTTCGACATCGCGCGCTGGGACCTGTCGCAGTCGCCGGGCGAGATGCAGCGCCCGCCGCAGCGGGAAGTGCTGGACACGGTCGACGTGCTCGCCCCCAACTATGCCGCTTCCCTGCCCGGCCAGCGCAGCGAGCTGGCCGCCCTTGAAACCATGGGCGCACATCGCATCGCACCCGCCGATCTTGACTCGGTGCGCCGCCTGCTGGCGGCGCCGCCGCAGGGGATCCTCCACTTCGCCGGCCACGGCGGCGTGGCCACGGCGGGCGGCGCGGCGCAGTACGGCATCCTACTGCACGGCGGCGTGCTCGATCTGATGACGCTGCGCGGGCTGGAACCGCTGCGCCCGCCGGCGGCGCATCCGCTGGTGTTCTTCAACGCCTGCGACGTCGGGCAATCCTCGGCCGCGCCCGGCTTCGTCGACGGCTGGGCGCCGGAGCTGCTGCGCGACGGCGCCAGCGGCTACATCGGCGCCCTCTGGGCGGTGAACGACACCCTGGCGGCGCGCTTCAGCCGGCGCTTTTACGCCCTGCTGGAACAGCACCTGGCCCGCGGCGCCGACATCGGCGCGATTCTCACCCAAACGCGCCGGGAGCTGTACCAGGCCACCGGCAATCCCACCGCGCTCGCCTACATCTTCTACGGCGATCCGTACCTGACCTTCTACCGCCCGCGCTGAGCGCGGGCGCGGCCTGGTTTCGCCGGGGGCTCCGCGCCCGCCGTGCGGGCTATACTGCGAAAGTCGCCCAGGAGCCGATGCCGATGCACTGCCTGAACTGCGGAGCGGAGATGGCCAACAACCGGATCGCGACCGCACGCGAGCCCATCGCCTACGATCTGTGCGAATCGTGCGGGGCGCTGTGGCTGGACGCGGGCGAGCTGGACAAGATGGCGTTCCGGGTCGAGGGCAGCATTGAGGCCTCCTCCTACGAGCCCCTCGCCCAGCCCGAGACAGATCCGAAGCCCTGCCCGCGCTGCGACAACGCCCATTTGTACCGGGTGCACTTCCTCGACGCCACCGACATCGTGCTGCGCCGCTGCCGCAGCTGCGGCGGCTTCTGGCTGGACGGCGGCCAGCTGGACGCGCTCGATCGGGAGCTAGAGCGGGACATGCCGGTAAGCGGCCGCGGCTTCGCCGACTTCGTCCACAACATCCACGTGCCCTACTGGAACCAGCGGGTGCAGCGCCGGAGCAGCGAGGCGGAAACGCCACGCGAAGCGCCGCCGGTGCCGGGCGCGGTGCGCGAGAGCGAAAGCAGTGGGCGGTGCCCCGCCTGCGGCAAGCAGCTGGCCAACTATCGCGTCTTCGGAACGGCGTTTCTGGGCTGCCCGGCGTGCAAGGGGATGTTCCTCAGCCGGGAGGAACTGCGCCGCTTCAAAGATCGAGCCGCCGACGGGCGCCTGCGCTGGATGAACGAGGAGATCAACGCGCTCGAGCGCGCCAGCGCCGTCGCCACCCAGCGCGTCTGTCCGCGCGATGCGGGGGTGACGATGACCGGCGCCATCCTGGGCCGCTCGGGGCTGATGATGGATTGGTGCCCGCGCTGCCATGGCGTCTGGCTGGATCAGGACGAGTACAGCGAAATGGTGGCCTACCTGCGGCGCGAGCTCGACAGCATGCGCCCGGAAGAGTTGGAAGGGGCCGAGTGGCGCGAGCTCAAGGCGGCGGTCACGGGCGGGGCGGAGAGCCGGGGGCGCGAGCTGCGCGATGCGATGGCCACGCTGGGAGCGTTGTTCAACGCCACGCTGGTGGAGCACCCCAAGCTGGCGGGCACGCTGCTCAATTTCCGCATGTAGGTAGCACCGCGGTGTAACGCAAGTGTCACTAGGACCGCCGGCGCCAAGCGTAAAATATGACTTTGCGCCAGGAAACGGGACGCGGCCCCTCCAGCCCGCCATCGGTCTACCTCAACCCGCAGGCCTCGCGGCTGGCGTGGATTGAGCGCGTCCTCGCCCAGGCGCGCCACCCGGCGCATCCTTTGCTGGAGAGAGTAAAGTTCCTCGCCCTGGCCGGCGCCCAACTGGACCAGTTTTTCGAAATTCAGGTCGCGGGGCTGCTGCAGCGGGTGGAAGACGGGGACCTGGATCCCGACCTGGCCGGCCTGAGCCCGCGCCAGGAGTTGGAGCGCATCCAACCCGCCAGCCACGAGCTGGCCGACGCGCAGCATCGCTGCTGGCAGCAGGAGCTGCGGCCCGCGCTCGCGGCCCAAGGCATCCGCATCCTGAGCTGGGCGCAGGTGGACGGGCGCGCCCGGCGGCTGCTGGCGCAGTACTTTCGGGATGAGGTGGATCCGCTGCTGGCGCCGGTGGTGGTGGACCCCGCGCATCCGTTTCCCCGCCCGGCCAACAAGGGCCTGTGCCTGGCGCTGCTGCTGCGGCGGCGGCGGCGGCGCCATCTCGGCGTGCTCACGCTGCCGGCCTCGGTGCCGCGTTGGGTCGCAGTGCCGGCGCCGGCGGGGGAAGAGTGGTTCCTGCCGGTCGCCGAGCTCATTGAGGCGCACGCGGGCGGCCTGTTCAGCGCCTACGAGGTGCTGGCGCAGGCCACTTTCCGCGCCACGCGCAACAGCAACCTGTACCTCAACGAGGAGGAAGCGCGCAGCGTGATGGAGATGGTCAGCGCCGAGGTGGTCAACCGGCGCAAGGGCGCGGTGGTGCGGCTGGAGATCGATTCGGGCGCGCCGCCGGAGATGACCGAGATCCTGCGCGCCAACCTCGGCCTCGACGCCTGGCAGGTCTATCCGATGCCGGCGCCGGTGAACCTGCCGCGCCTGCTGGAGCTGTGGCGGCGCAGCGCCCGCGCCGACCTGAAGTTTCCCCCGCGGGCGCCGCGCCCGCTGCGGCTGGCGGAGGAACCGGGGGCGCTCTTCGCCCGCCTGCGCCGCGGCGACGTACTGCTGCATCATCCCTACGACAGTTACGCGCCGGTGGCCGATTTCCTGCAAGCGGCAGCGAGCGATGCGCGCGTGCGCGCGCTACGCATCACGCTCTACCGCACCAGCGAGCAGTCCCCCATCGTGCGCGCGCTGCGGGAAGGGGCGGCGGCGCAGAAGGCGATCGCCGCCGTGGTCGAGCTCAAGGCGCGCTTCGACGAACTCAGCAACATCCGCTGGTCGCAGCAGTTGGAGCAAGCCGGGGTGCAGGTGTTCCATGGCCTGGTGGGGCTCAAGACGCACTGCAAGCTGGCGCTGGTGGTGCGCCGCGACGAGGACGGCACGCTGCGCCGCTACGTCCACCTCGGCACCGGCAACTACAACACCGAGACCGCGCAGCAGTACACCGACTTCAGCCTGCTCACCGCCGACCCCGAGCTCGCCGCCGCGGCCGACGCCGTCTTCCGGCATCTCACCGCCTCGACGCCGACGCCGCCGGATTCGGCGCTGCGCCAGGCACCGGCCAACCTCGCCGCCAGCCTGCGGCAGTTGATCGAGCGCGAGGCCGACCACGCCCGCGCCGGGCGGCCGGCGCGGCTGCTGGCGCGCATGAACGGGCTGCTGGACAAGACCCTGATTGACGCGCTGTATACCGCCTCGGAGGCGGGGGTGGAAGTTGACCTGCTGGTGCGCGGGGTGTGCGCGCTGCGGCCGGGGCTGCCGGGACGCAGCGCGCGCATCCGGGTGACCAGCATCTGCGGGCGCTTTCTGGAACACAGCCGGGCCGTCTACTTTGCCAACGGGGGCGAGGAGGAAGTCTATTTGAGCAGCGCCGACTGGATGCCGCGCAACCTCTACGGCCGGGTGGAGGTGATGTTCCCGGTGCGCGAGGCGGCGTTGCTGCGCCGCGTCCGCGACGAGGCGCTACTGCTCTATCTGGCCGACAATGTGCAGGCCTGGCGCCTTGCCCCCGACGGCGCGTACCAGCCGGTGGCCCAGCTCGACGCCGCGGAGCGGCGCCGCATCGAGCATTTTCAGCGCCTCTGCCTTGGCGCCGTACCGGCGGCGGGGGTCAGCGCCCAGGAGGTGCTGCTGCAGGCAGCGCAAGGTGCGATCCGCCTGGCGCCGATCGAGGCGGAGGCGGTATGGACGCCGCCGCCGACCGCCGCCGGGTTGGAGGCGGAGCCGGCGCCGGCGGGCGGGCCGCGTCCGCGGGCGCGGTCCAGGCGTAGACCCGCCGGGACTGCGGGGAGGCGGGCGTGATCGTATACCTCTGCCGCCACGCCAGCGCCGGCCGCCGCCGCGCCGATTCGCTGCAGGACGAACGCCGCCGTCTCGACGCGCGCGGCCAGCAGCAGGCGCAACTGATGGGCGCGGCACTGGCGGCGCTCGGTGTCCACGTGGACGCCGTCCTCACCAGCCCGCTGCGCCGCGCCACCCAGACCGCCGCCCTGCTGGCCGCCGAGCTCGGCTACCAGGGCGCCTCGCAGCGCGAAGACAGGCTGCGGCCGGAGGCCGACTACGCCGCCTTTCGCGCCCTGCTCGACCGCTACGCGGGGTGTGAGGCCGTGCTGGCGGTGGGCCACAAGCCCAGCCTGCCCGCCTGCCTCAGCCGCCTGCTGGGCGCGCCACGCGCCGCGGTGGATCTGAAAAAGGGCGCGGTGGCCAAGATCGAGATCGAGGCGCGGCGGGTGCGGCTGGAGTGGCTGCTCACGCCCGGCCAAGTGGAGCGGCTCTACGCCAAGCCGACCGCCAAATCCAGGCCGAAGACGGCGCGGAAGTAGCCGCGCTCCTTGTCGAGCGCCCAGGCCTCGAGGGCGGCGCCGCCGCGGCGGGGCGTGAGCGCCAGGCGGATGCCGGCGGCGGAGCGGCGCACGCGCACGGCGCGCACCGCGCCGCGGCGGCTCTGCTCCAGCGCCGCCGCCAGGCGCAGCAGCACCACGGCGCGGGGCAGCAGCAGCGCGGCCTGCACGCCCAACGGGCGCAAGGCGCGCTCGCCGGGCAGGGGACGGAGGTTGCCGAGGCAGCGCGCGAGGGCGCCGATGCGCCGGCACTCTTCCGGGCGGAAGCCGAGCAGCTCGGTGTTGGCGAGGAGGTACTGGGCGTGGCGCCAGCGTCCAGCGCGGTTGACGTAGCTGCCGGCCTGATGGAGCAGCGCCGCGGCCTCTAGCAGCTCGCGGTAGTCGGGCGGGAGGCGATGCACCGGGCGCAGCTGCGCGAACAGCTCCAGGCACCAGGCGCGCACGCGGCGCGCGTGCGGCAGCTCGACGCCGTAGCGGCGGGCGGCCTCGAGCAGCGCCTGTTCGCGGTCGGCGTGCATGCGCTGGCGGTAGGACGGCGCGGCGCTGCGCTCGGCGGCCATCTGCGCCAGCAGGCCGTCGCGCAGGCCGTGCGGCGAGTAGAGGAAACCGGGCAGCCCGCACTGATCGAGCAGCTCCTGGAAGACCGCGGCCCATATCGACGTGGTGGGGCG
>DAIDIF010000029.1 GCA_027451805.1 Acidobacteriota bacterium | reverse complement strand
CGCACGCCGAACGCGGCGTCGACTCCGACGACTTCCGAGACCATGGCGCGCTCGAACTTCGCGCCCAGGCCGCCTTTGGGTCCGGTGGAATCCCACATGCCGAAGAGGAGAGCGGTGGGGCAGAGTTGGTAGATGGGCGTGGCGTTGCGCGGGCTGGCGTCGTTGATCGACTTGCCGATGCTGGACTGGCGGAAGGGGACGAGCTTGCCGTCGGCCTCCTGGAATTCGCTATCGCGGAGGATGGCGTCCGCAAGGCGGTGGGGCGCCTGGAGGCTGGTGATGCGACCGACGTTTTCGAAGAGCTTGCCGTCTTTGAACGCCTGTGTGAAGTCCACCTCGACGATCGGGAGGGAGATCAGTTTGGCGTCTACTGCGTCCTGGAGGGCCAGCTCCATGCGGTTGGCCTGGCTTTGGACGCTGTCGAGGAGGACGCAGGTGACCGGGTCGGGGCGTCCGGGAATGCGGCGCTTTTCGATGGCATAGACGGCGCCTGCGAAGGTGGGCGGGAAGACTTTGTCGCCCGGGCCTCCGGCGGGCTGGAGCTTGCGGCGGCAGCGGAAGGCGGCGGCGGTGCCGGCGACCGCCTTCTGAAGGACCTCCAGGGTGAGGGGTCGGGTTTCGGGGGCGGTGGCGGGCGTGCTCATCTGTGGGTAACTCCGTGTGGGTGCCATGGGGCGGCACTGCGGACATGATAGTCCATTCTGTCAAGTCCTTCCGCCGGGGCCAGGCGGGGCTTGTCGCGCGTGCTTCGCACCTGCTCCGTCCGTGCAGAAGCTTCAATGGGGCCGCCGCCATTCCGAGGCGGCGGAAGTTACCCGGTGTGCCCCCGGCGGCGCTTTCTGGCCCGGCGCTGGTGGCCATCCCACATTTCGAGGTGTTGGCGCACGAGTTGGATGAACCATGCTGCGAGCGCTAACACCGCCGCTGCGGCGATGCTGCCTAATGCCGAGTGCCAGATCACGTCTGGATGGAATCGGCGGCGTCCCGCTGCTACCGGCCTGTGGATGGTTCTTGCCTATATTGACGCGGGCGCCTTGGGGCGGGCTGCTGTTCTGACGCGGGCGTCGCCGCGGGACTGGCGCGCGGACTCGGGTGGGGCTTGCGGTTGCGGGTGTCGCGGCGCCGGGACAGGTGCCGGTCCGGGCTGTGGCGGCTGTGACTCGAGGGCGGCGCGCCGGGCTGGTGTCGCGCGCTGCCGAACTGGCGAAACAATACGAAATGATGCGTTATTGTACGATATTGGTATGTTGACACCAGCCAAGGCGGCGAAGGAACTGGGCGTCGCCTACCCGACGCTCAAGCAGTGGATCTATGCGGGCAAAGTGAAGGCGATGCGCACGCCGGGCGGGCATTACCGGATCAGCGAGGCGGAGGTCGCGCGTTTGCGCGGGCGCGGCGGGGCGCGCACCGGCGCGGGGACGCCGCGAATCAGCGGGCGCAACCAACTGCGCGGGGTGGTGACGGAGGTGCGGCGCGCGGGGCTGCTGGCGGCGGTGGCGCTCAGCCTGGGCGAGCAGCAGATCAAAGCGGTGATCACGCGCGAGGCGGCGGACGAACTCGGGCTGAGGCCGGGAGTGGAAGCGGCGGCGCTGATGAAAGCCACGGAGGTCATGATCGTCCGATGAGGCGGGCGGCGCTGGCGTTGCTGGCGGCGGCGCTGGCCGCGCCGGGCGCGGGGGCACAGTCATCCGGCTGGTACGCGATGACCCACGCCACGCGCGAGCGGCAGCCGCACTGGATCACGCCCTTGGCGACGCTAACGCCGCTGCTGGAGCAGGAGTATCGGTTTGACCTGAGCACGCAGCGACACCCGGCGTTCACCGCGTGGCAGTTGGGCGGCGGCAAGGGACTGGAGCTGATTCCGACATCGCGCCTGGAGTTGATCGTGACCGAGCCCACGTACACAACCGGCATGGGCGCCGGCGGCTGGGGCGACGCGGGCGGGTTGGTGAAGTACCGACTGGCGGCGTCGCCGGAATCGAAGGGGAACTATGTGCTGACCGGGACACTGGCGGCGAGCGCGGCGACCGGGACCGCAGGGATCGGCGCCGGCCACGGCAGCGTTGCGCCCGGCCTGGCGTGGGGGAAGGGGTGGGGGCCGTTTGACGTGCAGCAGGCATTCAGCGCGAGCCTGCCGCTGGGCGGCACCGGAACGCTTGGCCGTCTGCTGAGCCTGAACACGGCTTGGCAGTATCACCTGAGGCGGCTGCGGGCGTGGCCGGAGGTGGAATGGAACGCGGGCTGGTGGGACGGCGGGAGAAATGTGGGGCGGGCGCAGTCGTTCGTGAGCGGCGGCGTGGTGTTGGGGCCGTTCCCTTTGCGCGGCAACCTGGCGCTGACGGTGGGCGCGGGCGAGCAGACGGCGGTGAGCGCCTTTCGTTTGTACGATCATGCCTGGACGTTTTCGGTGCGGCTGCCGTTTTGAGCGCAGGCACGGCCTGTTTTCGCCGAGGGCTCCGGGCTGCGGATTGTGGGTATCGGCACGGGCGCGGCGGCGGGCGGCGGGATGCTCCGCCTAGTCGCTCAGCACGACATCGGTCAGCAAAGCCGGATGAACGCGGATCTCGCCGTTGTATTCGATCAGGCCCAGAAGGCGGAACTTGTTCATGAAATGGTTGACGCGGGAGCGGGTGGTGCCGATCATTTCGGCCAGCGCCTCCTGACTGATGTTCGGGGTGATGGTGTTAGCGGCGGGAGTATTCGGATCTTGCCCGAAGCGCGCCAGCTTCAGGAGCGCCCGCGCCAGGCGCTTCTCGCTGTGGTTGAACAACTGATCGCAAATGTCTTCCTCAATGGCGATGTTGTGCGCCAACAGGCGTACCAGGAAGGCTTCCGAGAGCGGGTGCAGCTCGTGGAGTGCCCGCACCATTGCTTCCTTCTGGACTCTGACGGCGGTAACCGGGGAGATCGCCTTGGCCGAGCCGACGCGCAGCGGTTGCGCCGAGAGGCAGCCTTCGCCGCAAAAATCCCCCGCGGTCAGCGTGCCCAGAATCGCCTCCTTGCCGGCTCTCGACAGCACCGAGAGCCGCACTTTGCCGCGCTCGATGAAGTAGATCGCATTGGATGGCTGGCCCTGCGCGTAGAGCAAGGCCCCGGTGCGAAAGGGCAGACGGCTCTTTCCGTTTGGGATACGGTCCAAATATGGATCGAACCAGCGCGTGCTCTCGGCAACCGGGCTGTCGATCGCTTTGGGTGATTGCGCGGATCTCCTTGGGGGATTCATAGTCGGGGCCGATCCTTCCGGGCCTCGTGTGCCCTGGTGCCATTGTAGACGCTGCGATCCAACGGGCAGGAAGCGGTGTGGCGCCGCGCTATTCGCAGAGCACAACGTCCAGCAGCAGGTTGGCGTGCACGCGGATCTCGCCCTTGGGGAGCCGGCCGCCATACTCGACCATGCGCAGGCGGCGGAATTTGCTCATGATCGCGCTGACGCGGAGGCGGGAGACGCCGATGATCTCCGCCAGCGCTTGCTGGCTCATGTTGGCTGGAATAAGGCGGGCGTCGCCCCCCGCCGCGTCCTGCCCGCAGCGCGAGAGCCGCAACAGGGCCCGCGCCAGCCGCTTGTCGATGCGGTTGAAGAGCTGGCCGCACAGGTCCTTCTCGACCGCAACGGTGTGGACCAGCAGGTGCTTGAGAAAAGCCGCAGAAAAGGCGGAATTGTCGTGAAGTGCCTTCGCCAATTCGCCCTTGTCGACGCGGATGGCGGTGGTGGCCGTCAGCGCCGCCGCCGTGCTGACCCGCACGGCCTGGCCGCTCAGGCAGCCCTCGCCGCAAAAATCTCCAGGCTTCAGGAGCCCCAGAACCGCTTCCTGGCGCGACTCCGAGAGCACCGAACGGCGTACTCTCCCGGTTTTGACGAAGAAGACGCTGTCGGCGTCCCGCCCCTTGGCATACAGGAGATCGCTCTTGCGCAGTTTGACCAGCGTGACCCCGCGCGAGATGGCGGCGAGATGGGTTTCGAACCAAAGTGCGCGCCCGCTTGTACGGGAGGCCGGCTTCCGTGCAGGGCGCGGACCGGGCACGCTTGAGCCCTTTGCAGGCATGGTGTTCGATTCACCCGCACGGGTCGGCAGCGCGGGAGCGCGGCGCGCCCGGGAGATCGAGTCTTGCCTACCATTGTGTCACCTTTGGTGTGATTGATCGCGGGGGCTTCGCTTGATCGCGGGGCCGGTCGTGGCTGCGCCACGACACCCGCTCTTTATGTACGGGCGAGGCTGCGCGGGGGCCCCTTCGCCCCGCTCCGCCTCGCCCTTGAGAGTGGCTCGGCCACTTGGTCGGGCTGTGGCCGTGCTTCGATCCCCGGCAACGGACGCCCGCGGGCGCTCCGGGCGTCTCCCAGTTGCCGGGTTTAGTGGGGGATGGGCGGTAAGACGGGGTGGTGGTTGGGATAGGGCGGGGCCTTGAAGGTGGGGACGGGGTGGGCGGCGAGCTGTTGCAGGGCGATTTTGACCGCGGCTTCGAGTTGGGGGTCGGCGCCGGTGCGCATTAACGCGGGGTTTTGCCAGACGGTGACGTCGGGGGCGATGCCGTGGTCTTCGACGTCCCAGTGGCCGCGCAGGCCGGCGATGGCCCAGCGCGGGGCGGTGACGGTGCCGCCGTCCATGAGCACCGGGTAGCCGCCGATGCCGACCAGGCCGCCCCAGGTGCGGACGCCGACCAGGGTGCCGAGGTGGGCCTTGCGGAAGTACCAGGGCAGAGCGTCGCCGCCGGAGCCGGCGAACTGGTTGATGAGCATCACCTTGGGACCGAAGATGGCTTCCTGGGGATCGGTGTACATCTTGCCGTGACGGGTGATGTCGAGGCTCATGGGGACGCGGCGGAGTACGTCGATGATGTAGTCCGACAAGTCGCCGCCGTGGTTGAAGCGCTCGTCGAGGATGGCGCCCTGCTTGCCCACCTGGGAGAAGTAATAGCGGTTGAAGTTGGTGAAGCCGCCGTTGCCGGTGTCGGGGAGATAGACGTAGGCCAGACGGCCGTGGCTGAGGCGGTCCACCAGGCGGCGGTTGTGCTCGATCCAGTCGGTGTTGCGCAGGGCGTGCTCGTTGGCGATGGGGGTGACCACGACTTCGCGCGCGCCGCTGGCGTCGGGGTTCGGGCCGACTTCGATCCTGGTTTGCTTGCCGGCGGTTTGCTGGAACGCCGCATAGAGGTTGTCGGCGGCGGTGAGGGGGCGGCCGTTGACGGCGAGCAGGTAGTCGCCGGCGTGGACGTTGACGCCGGGCTGGGTGAGCGGGGCCTGGAGGCGCGGGTTCCAGTTTTCGCCGGTGTAGATGTGGGCGAACTGGTAGCGTCCGTGGGCGACGCGGTAGTCGGCGCCGAGCAGGCCGACGTGCTCATTGCCCATCGGCGGCATCGCGCCACCGCGCACGAACATGTGGCCGGTGGATTCGAAGCTGAGCATTTCCTGGAACAGCAGGGTCAGCTCGTCGCGGCTGGCGATGCCGGGCAGGTAGTGGGCGAACTCGCGCTCGGCGGCGGCGACGTCGAGGCCGTGGTAGCGGGGATCGTAGAAGAAGGCGCGCTGGATGCGCCAGACCTCGCGGTACATCTCGGCCCACTCGGCGCGCGGGTTGACGTAGACCTGGAGATTCTGGGTGGGCATGCGGCCGCGGCCGACGAGGGCGGGGCGGTCGGCGGGGGCGCGATACCAGTGGTTGGCGCGGGAATAGAGCAACTGCTTGCCGTTGTCGGAGACGGTGGCGGCGGCGGCGCCGGAGACCAGGGTGGTGGTCTTGCGGGTCTTGCGATCGAAGCGGGCGACGGTGAGCGCGGGGCGGACGCCGACGTTGACGACGGGGCGGCTGAACAGGAAGAGCGCGCCGCCGGGGGCGGCGGCGAGGCCGGCGTAGTTGGCGGCGGGAACGGGGACGGCCAGGGTGCGCTGCAGGATGCCGGGGAAGTCAATGCGGACGTCGGGGACGGGCGCGGGGGTCTTCGGCTTGGGGTGCGCGGCGGCGGGA
>DAIDIF010000028.1 GCA_027451805.1 Acidobacteriota bacterium | reverse complement strand
TGGGCGTACATGTTGGCCATGTCGTTGCCAAACGAGCCGAACGGGTGCGAGCCGGCGCTACTGTAGGAGATGGTGAACGCCGGGGTGAAGCCGCCGCGGCCGGGCGGCAGCGGGAGGCTGAACGTGATGGTCAGCGAGCCGTTGGCCGGGTTGACGGTCTCGTGCGGCTCGCCGAGGAGCGCGTGGCCCGGCTCAGCGGGCGCGGGCGAGGTGGCATCGCCCGGGTTGGGGATGTTCTGCGCGGCCAGCGCGGCCGCCAGCGCCAGGGCTGCGGCCCAAACAACGGCAAGTCTCATGCGGCCTCCGTCGAGCGCCGCCCGTGCGCCCGCGGTCAAGCTACTGCTTCGCTCTCCGTCGCCCGTTGGCTGCTCGGGCCGTGAAACTGGTTGTCAGTCTAGCCGCTGCCAGGGAAAGGTGTCAAGCAAGCGGGTGTCAAACAGTCCGCCGGTAGCATTTGCAACGGAGGCCGGCGGACGGGGCGCTCAAACAGTTCGCGGGGGCCGCGCCTTTTGCCTGCCGGCAAAGCAGGCGCGGAAAGGCCGCGAAATCCCGAAGGGCGGCCCGCCCCCGGGAAGCGAGGAGGCGCGGCCCCAGCGAGGCGCAGCGCCGGCATGGGGATTGCGGGGTCCCGTGCCGGCGCGAGCACAAGCGGGACGCGCGGCGCAGCCGCGCTGGGGCCCGCGCCAGTCAATCGACGCCCTCGGCGATCTGCAACGGGTCTGCGAGATCACTGCGCCTGACCCGCGCCCACCCCCGCCAGCAACGTCTCCACCACGTCGGCGGCGGCGTAGGTGGTGCTCGCCGGCGGCAAAAAGCGGGCCAGAGCCGGCAGCTCGTCGCCCGAGGTCACGATGCCGGGCTCGATGTGCTTCCCATTGCGCGCCTGGGGATGGCCGCACGTCGCCACCAGCCCGTTGCACAGGCACTTTCTCCCCGTGGTGTTCTCCGCCCTGCCGCCCTTGGACACGTACAGGCTGACCGGCTCGGCCGGGCAACGGAAGCCGATCCCGCCCTCCGGCGTTCGGTAGGGTTCGCGCAAGTAGCCCAAATCGCAGATGCGCGGCCGCGCCGCGTACGTCGTTGCCTCGGACAAGGTGCCCGCGAGCTGCACCACCTTGAACGGAAAGCCCGTGGGCGAGGCTTGCGCGTCGGTGGCGACGCGCGCCCCGCCGGCCGCCACCTGCTCCAGCACCGCCCGCCGCAGATCGGCGCGCATGCCCGATTCCGCGCAGTACGCGAAGGCCGTCCCCACTTGCACGCCCGCGGCGCCGTTCGTCAGGGCTTCGGCAAGCTTCTCCGGCGTGCCGTAGCCGCCGGCGAGCCAGAACGGCCGGCCCAGCTCGCGCATCTTCCCGAGGTCCACCCGGTCGCGCTCGCCGTAGATGGGCTCGCCCGCCGCGTCCAGTTGCAGCCGCCCGCGCGGCGGCGCGTTGTGCCCGCCGGCGGCCGGCCCTTCGACGACGAAGCCGTCCACCACGCCGTTGGCGCGCGCCAGCAGCGTCGCCGCCAGCGTGGCCGAGGCGACGATGGCCAGAAACCGCGGCCGCGCCAGCAGCGGCAAGTCGCACTCCATGTACTCCCGCGGGGCGAACGTGATCGTGTGGTCGTCCTCGGCCTCCGCGCCGGCGACGTGCAGCGGGTAGACCGCGTCTTCGTGCCGGACGAAGCGCTCGAGCACGCCGGGGATCTTCATCGGCACGCCGGCCCCCATCAGCACGTACCCCACCCCGGCCAGCATGCTGCCGTACAGCGACGGCAGGTGGGGGATTTGGATCTTTTCCAGATAGTTGATCCCCACCGGCCCGTCGTGGCCTTCGCGCGCCAGCCACACCTCGGCGAAATTCGCCACGATGCAGAGCTCCTGCAGCTCGCGCGGGTTGTCTTTGGCCTGCATCGGCAGCGTCCGGTAGGCTTCGCGCGCCGGTTTGCCGCCCGCCCGGAAATAGAGGCGCAGCACGCGCCCGGCCATCTCCGGAAAGGGGAAGTGCTCGAGGGCCCGGCGCAAGTGCCCGTCCGGATCGCCCTCCTGCAGCCGCCGGGCAAAGACCTGGTCCAGCGCCGTGCCCGAGACCACGCCCAACTGCCCCAGCCTTGCCACCGCGCGCGCCACCCGCCAATCGGATATGCCCACACCCATGCCGCCCTGAATGATGGTTGGCCAGCCCGGCATGCTGCCATTATCACGGCGGCCGGCGGGCGGAAATGTAAGACCTTTGTAATTGAATGCGTGCGCGGGGGACGCGCGGCGCACGTGTCCCGGCACCGTTACAGCCGGGACTGGCAGCCGCGCCGGGGCCCGCGCCCGTCAATAGATCAGAAGCCCAGCCAGTGAAAAAACCGCACCAGGAAATTCGGCCGGTGCAGTCGCGGCGGCGGCGGCGCCTGCGGCACCGCGCCGCCGGGCAGCGGGCCGGCATTGGCGACCAGGGCGGGCTGGGTGGGAAAGAGCGTGCCGGGCGCGTTGGGCGTGGCCACCGCCTGGGGTAGCGCGCCGGCGCAGGGGCAGGCCGCCGGGGTGGTGACCGCCCCCGAGGGCGCAAATGCCAGCGACTCGCCGTTGATGACGAAGCGCTGCGCGCCGCTCCACAGGTTTTCCACCAGCACCGCGCTGCCGCGGTTGGTGATGCAGAGCGCGCCGTCGGCCTCGAGGCCCAGGCTGGCGGAAACCGCGGCCAGTTGGCCCGGGGGGACGATGGTGGTGACGCGGTAGCCGGGCGTGAGCAGGCTGTCGGCCACCGCGGCGGGATAGCGCAGCTCCAGCCCACCCGCCTCGAGCGAGATCAGCAGCGCGCCGTCGCCGCCGCCGCTTAGGCTGACGCGCGCCGGTCCGCACACCCGGATGGCGCCGCCGCGGCGCAACGCCAGGCGGGCGTGGCGGCCGGCGAGCGCGATGTGCGCGCCGCTGCCCAGCCCGATCTTCCCGGAGGCTTCGACCGCAACGCTTCCGCCCGTCACCTGCACGCCTTGGCCGCTCAACGTGGCCAGCGGCGGGGCCGGGGCCTGCGCCAGCCCGAGCGCGGCGCTGAGCGCCAGCGCCGCTGGCGCCCCCAGCCGGCGCGTCACGGCTCGACCTCGCCCGCGGCCCCGCCGGCGGTCACCCCCGCGCCGGGCGCGGCGGCGGGATCGCGCAGGTAGCCCAGGCCCAGCCAGTCGCCGTTTCGCGCCGCCGCGCTGGTGAGCGCGCCGACTGCCTTGCCCTCCGCCTCCAGCACTGCGCCCGCCTCCACCGGCGCGCGGAAGCGGATCGCCCGCCAATGGCGGTGGACGGCGCCACGCGCACGGACGCGCTCCACGATCTCCTGCCCCACGTAGCAGCCCTTGGTGAAATCCAGCCGCTCCATCTGCCCGGTCTCCTGCGGCAGCTCGCGGTCAGTGACGTCCACGCCGTAGCGCGGCTCGCGGCTGAGAATCCGGTCGCGCTCCGCGGCCGCGGCGCCGGCGGGCGCCGCGGCCGCCGCCAACCCGCGCCACAGCTCGGGCAGGGCGGCGGCCGGCGCCACAATCTCCAGCCGGGCGAACCCGCCGGGGCGGGACGCCAGCACCCAGCCGTCGCCGCCCGCCAGCGTCACCGCCGCCAGTTCGCCGGGCGCGCGCGCGGACAACTCCGGCAGCCCCGCCTGCCGCCAGCCCGCTTCCGCCTCCGGACCGCGTAGCCATACCGCGCTCCAGGCCTCGCTCTGGTCCACGATCTCGAGCTTGGAGACGAAGACAAAGCCGCGCAAGCGCTGCGCCAGCGCGGCGCGCTGCTCCTCGTCGGTCAGCAGCAGGAAGCGGTCCGGCTCCAGGCAGGCCACGTCCAGGCAGGCGAGTACATGGCCGCGCGGGTCGAGCACGAAGCTGGGCGCCCAGCCGCCGGGCGGGAGATCGCGCACGTTGGCCGTGATCATGCCGTTCAGCCACTTGCGCGCTTCCGGTCCGCGCACCTCCAGCACCGCCCGCCAGCACGCATCGAACAATTGCGTCCGGGTGGGCGGCCAGGCGGTGGCGCCGCCGTCGCCGGCAGCCGCAAGGCTGCCACGGTACTCGGCAAGCATCTCGCCGCGCGGCGGGTGCAGCGCTGCCAAGGGACTGGAGCGCATCCTCTCTCTAGCCTGCCCTGCATTCGGGCGGTGTGCAACAGGGAAGCCGGCTGCCACTTCTCAGCCGCTCGGGCCGCGCCCGCGCGCCCAAAGCCAGATTCCGTCTTTGGCAGGCGTGGCCCCAATTGAAAATGCGAGTAATGTTGGCCTTAGCGCCCTTCGTTCCCGGATTGAAGACCGCAGGAGGCCCGCGGTTCCGCCGTGCCCGCGACGTGGATATGTTACGCAGCAGGATCAACAGGCGCGCAGCCGGGAGATTTTTTTGTCCCGCCCTCGCACCATCCGGACGGCGAAACCTATCCCCCGCAGCGCTGGCGGGGCAACGCTATCTGGCGACGAGGGTTACACCGCCGGCGGTGCGCGGCCGCGCCGGCGGAGTCCAGGCGCCCGCGCGGCCGCCGCGCCGCGGCGCGCGAACTGGCGATTGAAGTGCATAACGACCAGCGAGGGCCGCACCCCAACCAGCTCGGAATCTGGACGACAATGAACACAACCCGCCGCCTGGCGCTCATCCGCGGCCTTTCAGGAGAGGATTTCATGGCCACCCGCACGCAAATTCAGTTCGAACCCGCTCCCGGCTGCGTTCACGAGCAGCTTTGCCAGGCGATGTACGAGCAGCAGTACCGGCGCATCCACGCCCTCTGTCAATGGATGACGGCGGACGCAACCGCGGCGCGCGAACTGGCGCAGGCGGTGTTCCTCGACGCCTGCACCCAGGCCGGCCCCGGCTTTCCGGCGGTAAGCGGCGATGCGCTGGCGGCGAGCCTGGTGCTGCGCTTCCGCAACCAGATTCACGCCGCCGCCCAGGCCGGAACCGCCGCTGCCGCCGCGCTCGGCCACCCGGGCTACCCGCCGCCGGCAGCGCCGCCGGTGCGGGCAGCGGTGAGTGCGCTCCCGCCGACGCAGCGGCTGCTCTATCTGCTGCACGAGCTGGAGGGGTATTCGCCCGCCACGCTCGCCGCTTGGCTCGACCTGGAGCCGGAGCACTGCGCCCGCATGATCCATTCCGCGCGGTTGCAGCTCCGCCGCGAGCTGCGCGCCGCTTAACGCGGCATTCGCATTAAAATAGAGGGCTATGAGCCCAGCCATTCTCGACCAGGGCGCGGCCGCGCCCCAAGCCGCCGACTACAAGGTTGCCGATCTGTCCCTCGCCGAATGGGGGCGCAAGGAGATCGGCGTCGCCGAGCACGAGATGCCCGGCCTGATGTCGCTGCGGCGCAAGTACGCCGCCGCCCGGCCCCTGGCGGGAGTGCGGGTGAGCGGCTCGCTGCACATGACCATCCAGACCGCCGTGCTGATCGAGACGCTGGTGGCGCTGGGCGCCAAGGTGCGCTGGGCCAGTTGCAACATCTTCTCCACCCAGGACCACGCCGCCGCCGCCATCGCCGCCGCCGGCGTCCCCGTCTTCGCCTGGAAGGGCGAATCGCTCGAGGAGTACTGGTGGTGCACCTACCAGGCGGTCTCCCACAGCGGCGGCCTGGGGCCGCAGCTGGTCGTCGACGACGGCGGCGACATGACGCTGCTGATCCACAAGGGGTATGAGCTCGAGAACGGCTCGAAGTGGGTCCACGAGCCCTCCGCCTCGCACGAGGAGGACGTCATTAAGCAGCTCCTGCGCGACGTCCAGGCGCGCGACTCGCGGCGCTGGCACGACATTGTGGCGCAGTGGCGAGGCGTCTCCGAGGAGACCACCACCGGCGTCCACCGGCTCTACAAGATGCAGGAAGCCGGCACCCTGCTGGTGCCGGCGATCAACGTCAACGACTCGGTCACCAAATCCAAGTTCGACAACCTCTACGGCTGCCGCGAATCGCTCGCCGATGGCATCAAGCGCGCCACCGACGTCATGGTGGCGGGCAAAGTCGCCGTCATCTGCGGCTACGGCGACGTGGGCAAGGGCTCGGCGCAATCGCTGGGCGGCTTCGGGGCGCGCGTGATCGTCACCGAGATTGACCCGGTCAATGCGCTGCAGGCGGCGATGGCGGGCTACGAGGTGACCACGCTGGAGCAGACCCTGGGCCGCGGCGACATCTACGTCACCTGCACCGGCAACTGCGACGTGATCACGCTCGAGCACATGCGCCGCATGAAGGACCAGGCCATCGTCTGCAACATCGGCCACTTTGACAATGAGATCCAGGTGGATGCGCTCAACGCCGCGCCCGACGCCCGCCGCACCACCATCAAGCCCCAGGTGGACATGTACACCTTCCCGGACGGCCGCAGCATCTTCCTGCTCGCCGAGGGCCGCCTGGTGAACCTCGGCTGCGCCACCGGCCATCCCAGCTTCGTGATGAGCAACAGCTTCTCCAACCAGACGCTGGCGCAGCTCGATCTGTGGAAGAACCGCGACACCAACCCGCCCGGCGTGACCACGCTGCCCAAGAAGCTGGATGAAGAAGTCGCCCGCCTGCACCTGGAAAAGATCGGCGTCAAGCTGACTACGCTGACGCCCAAACAGGCCGAGTACCTGGGCGTGCCGGTGGAGGGCCCCTACAAGCCGGACACCTACCGCTACTGACGCCCCGCCCGAACCCGGGCGCCCTATTTTCGGTTCCGCTCCCACAGCAGCCGCAGCCCGGTCAGCGTCAGCTGCTGGTCGCAATGGCGGATGTGGCGCGACTGGCTGGCGATCAGCGGTGCCAGCCCGCCGGTGGCGACGATCTTGGTGTCGGCGCCCAACTCGCCCTTCAGCCGTTCGATCAAGCCGTCCACCAGGCTGAGATAGCCGTAAAAAAGCCCCGACTGGATGCTGCCCACGGTGGTGTTGCCGATCAGCCGCTCGGGCGCGCGAATCTCCACCCGCTGCAGCCGCGCGGTGCGGGCGTACAGCGCCTCCGCCGAGATGGCGATGCCCGGGCAGATCAGCCCGCCGCGGTACTCGCCTTGCGCCGAGACCACGTCGAACGTGGTCGCGGTGCCCAGGTCCACGATCACCAGCGGCCCGCCATGGGCGGCGAAGCCGGCCACCGCGTTGACGATGCGGTCGGCGCCCACGTCGCCGGGCGGGTCGTAGAGTACCGGCATTCCGGTCTTGAGTCCGGGCCCCACGAAGAGCGGCTCCAGGCCGAACTGGCGGCGCAGCGCTTCGCGCACCGTGGCATCGAGCGGCGGCACCACGGAGGCGACAATGGCGGCTTCGATGCGCTCGCCCGCCAGCCGCCGCGCCGCCAGCAGGCCGGTGAGCACGAAGGCGAACTCGTCCGCGGTTTGCGTGCGCGAGGTGGTCAGGCGCCAGGAAGCCGCCAGCGTCTCGCCTTGAAACAGTCCGGCGACGATGTTCGTGTTGCCAACGTCGAGCGCCAATAACATGCCCCTATTGTAGGGGCTTGCCTACGCCCGCCCCAGCGAGCGGTAGAGCGCGATCGTCTCCTGGGCGATTGCGCGCCAACTGAACGTCTCCTCCGCCCGCCGCCGCCCGGCCTGGCCCATGCGCCGTTGCAGCGCGGGCGAAGCCAGCACCTCGGCCAGCCGGGCGGCGAGATCGCGCGCGAACTTCGCCGCATCGAGCGGCGCGTTGGTCGCCGCATCCTGCGCCACCGGCACCAGGAAGCCGGTTTCCCCGTCCACCACCACCTCCGGAATGCCGCCGGTTGCCGTCGCCACCACCGCCGTGTCGCACGCCATCGCCTCCAGGTTGATGATGCCGAACGGCTCGTAGATCGAGGGGCAGCAGAAGACCGCGGCGTGGCTGTACAGCTGGATCGCCTCCGGCTTGGACACCATCTTCTCGATCCAGAGCGTGCGCGGATGCGTCTGCCGCAGCCGCTCCACCTTCTCCCGCATCTCCGTCGCGATCTCCGGCGTGTCGGGCGCGCCCGCGCACAGCACCGCCTGGGTGTCCGTCGGCAGGTGGCGCAGCGCTTCGACCAGGTGGGTCACGCCCTTTTGCCGCGTGATGCGGCCGACGAAGAGCACATAGGGCCGCGCCGTGTCCACGCCCAGCGCCGCGATCAGCCCGGTCGCCGGATCGTTGCGGTACTCGTCGAGGTCAATGCCGTTGTGGATGACGTGAAGGCGCTCCGGCGCGATCGCGGGATAGGCCCGCTGGATGTCGGCCCGGGTGCCGCGCGAGACCGCGATGACGGCGTCGGCGCTTTCGATGGCGGTCTTTTCCATCCAAGAGCTCATCGCGTAGCCGCTGCCCAGCTGCTCCTCCTTCCACGCGCGCAACGGCTCCAGGCTGTGCGTGGTGAGCACGAAGGGCATGCCGTAGAGCTTCTTCGCCCAGAAGCCGGCCATGGCGGCGTACCAGGTGTGGGTATGAACCACATTCACCCGGTCGAGCGCGCGGATGGAATCGAGGTTGACGCTCAGCGACTCGAGCGCGGTCTTGAACTTCGCCTCGATCGCCGCCATGCGCTCCCAGGGCGCATGGCCTTCGACCGTAAGCTTGCCCCGCTGTTCGCGCTGGTCGCCGAAGCAATGCACCTCGACCTCGATCTCGCGCGCCATTTCGCGGCTGAGATAGTCGACGTGCACGCCGGCGCCGCCATAAATGTAGGGTGGATATTCGCGGGTGAATAGGGCGACGCGCACGCTCCTCCTGGCTCGCGGCCGGATGAGCCGCGAATTTTCAGCGTAGCACGCCGCCCGTCGGTGTCTCGCCTTACGCCGCCCGCGCAGCGGGCGGAAACGCCTCGCGCACGATGGCGGGCAGGTGCGCGGCGAAAAAGTCCGCCGCGGCGCGCTCCTGCTGCCGCATCGCCTCGAAGCGGGTGGCGTGCTCGGCATACCCGAGGTTGCGGGCGATGAGCGCCAGCGCGCTGTAGACCGCGGCTTCGTAGCTCTCCAGCGCGTAATCGGTGAGGCTGTCGTCCAGCAGCTTGTCTTCGGTTTCGCTCTCCAGCGCGGTCAGCACTTTGCCCATCAGGCTGGGCGTGACCGGCGATTGCGCCTTGGCGGAGGTGGGCGTGGGCTCGGCGTGCAGCGCGGTGAGAATATCGCGCACGGCGTCGCGATGCTGCAGGGTCTCGTCGCGGTGGGTGAGCAGGCGCTGCCGGAGTTCGGGCTGGTGTACGGCGGCGGCGCGCTGCTCGAGACGGTCGAGCAGGGCGGATTCCATCGCCAGGGCGTGATTCAGGTGCAGCACGTAACGATCGCGATCGGTGGCGGACATGGCGGTTGCTCCCTTTGCCTGGCTTGATGCCCGCCCGCCCGCGCCTGTTGCACCGCCCGGCGCTTCGGCCGCGGCGTTACACTTGGGTTATGGCGTTGAGGGATCCGCTGCCGCCGCCGGAACCGGAGCCGCCGGAGAACGGCTACGACGCCACCGTGGCGGAATCGTTTCCGGCCAGCGACCCACCGCCGGGCGTGATCAAGCTCGGCCCCCGCCCCCAGCCCGCACCGCGCCGCGAGCGCAAGCGCGCCTAGTCGCGTCGCCACCTCCCATTTTGAATCCCGAATTCTGCCGTTCCCCCCGTCCGGGCTGATTGACCGCGCGCGCCGGCTGCGGCTTGTTTAGGACTGTGTTCGTCGCACGATGCACCTGTACGCGGCAACGGGGAGACGCCCGGAGCGCCAGCGGGCGTCCGTGGCCGGCGATCGAAGCCCGGCCACAGCCCGACCAGCGGGAGGGCGGCATGAGCAAAAGGTGGCCGCGCTACTGGGGTGGGCTAACCTTGTTGCTGCTGGCGCCGGCGCTTGCCGCCGCGCAGGTGCTGCCGACTGCTGCGCCGCCGGCGGCGGCACAGCAGCTGGCGCCGGGCGATCTGATTCAGATCCGCGTGCTGCAGGCGCCGGAGTTGGCCACCGAGACGCGGCTCGACGCCGGGGGCGCGATCACCATGCCCGAAGCCGGGCGGGTGCGGCTCGGCGGGCAAACCGCGGCGCAGGCGGCGCAGGTGTTGGCCGCGCGCCTGCGCGCCACCTACCTGCTCCATCCCCAGGTGCAGGTCCGCGTCGTCGGCTTCGCCTCCGAACCGGTCGCGGTGCTGGGCGCGGTGGCGCGCCCGGGCGTGTATTCGGCGCGCCGTTACGCCGATCTGGCCTCGATGCTGGCGGCGGCGGGATGGTCGGCGCCGGCGGCGGGGCGCATTCTGGTGACGCGCGCCGCGGGCGGCGCCACGCTGACCGTGGACGGCGAGGCGCTGGCGCGCGGACGTGCCGACGCCGGCCTGCGGCTGCGCGCCGGCGACGTGGTGCGCGTGGTGCCGCTGGCCGCGGTCTACGTCGCCGGCGACGTGGCCAGGCCGGGCGCGTACCCGCTGCCGGCCTCCGGGCTGACCCTGCTGCAGGCGCTGGCGCTGGCGGGCGGCGTGGCCCGTTTCGCCCGCGCGCAGCGGGCGCGCATCGTGCGCCGGACGCCGGGCGCGCCCCCGCGCGCCATTCGCGTCAACGCCAGCGCGGTGATGCGCGGCACGGCTCCCGATCCGTCGCTGCAGCCTTTCGATCTGGTCTACGTGCCGCACAGCGTGGTCAAGGCCTCCGCGGTGCGGGCGCTGGAAGCGGTGGTGACCACGATTTCGGGAGTCATCATCTTCCGCTGAGCGGGGGAATCGTTGCCCATGCGTCCGCTGCAACGCGATCTCTTCGGCCGCTCCGGCGGGCGGCTGCCGGCGTACACGCAGGCGCTGGCCGTCGCGCCCGGTGTGCGCGCGGCGCGCGCCGCGCGCCGGCATTGGCGCGCCGCGGGCTTGGTGGTGGGCCTCAGCCTGGGCGCCGCCGCCGCGGCGCTGTGGTGCCTCCAGCCGGTCTATCAGGCGAGCGAGGCGGTCGAGGCGCAGGATCTGCCCGCGGCGGTGCGCTTCCCCGGCGCCGCGCCCGCGGTGCCC